>CAYVPW010000001.1:0-77767 GCA_964453915.1 uncultured Christensenella sp.
ACCATAAAGAGTGCGTAAGGGACAGCCCCTATGACCGCACGGCAACCTGACTTTTTAGTTAAGGTGCCAAAGGCTGAACGATGGGTTGCTTGTTTTAGTTCTTTTTTGCCCGTCGGTCGATGGGTTTTTTTACGCTCTTTTTTTGAATATTGTTTTTTTAAGGAGAAAAAAGAATGGAAAATTTGAAAGAACTTGCTAAAAACCACGAACTGACTTGGGTTTATTTCAAAAAAAGTCAGATTGTAAATCACTGTTAAAAGAATTAAAAAATCAAAACTATACTTTTAACGACGGAACACTCGTTGACGAATCTTTAAACAATGATTTTTGGTTTTGTTTAGAAATAAACCTGCAAAAAAAGATATGTTCGTTTGTTCCGACGTTTGAGTTTTGCTCTAAAAACAAACCTAACGTTTACGAAGTTGTTTTTTCTAATGCAAAATTTGAAAAGCGCACCAAATAAAAATTTAATCTATCAAAAAAGGAACGAAAGCAAAAACGCTCTCGTTCCTTTTTCATTATCTTTTTTTTATTATTTAGTATAGTTATCGAAATAACCTTGAACTAAAATGATAGGCGTGCCTTTATCGCCGCTTCCGCTAGTTAAATCGCAAAGAGAACCGATAAGGTCGGTCAATCTTCTCGGCGTAGTTCCTTGAGAAACCATTTTGCCGGTAAGGTCTCCGTCTTTGTGCTTTATGTATTCGCTTATAGCGTTTTTAAGTTCTTCGCCCTTTAAATCAGCAAAGTCGTTATCCGCCAAATATTTTAGTTTTACTTCGTTGGGTTGACCTTCTAGCCCTGCCGTATATGCAGGTGAAACAACGGGGTCTGCAAGCTCCCAAATCTTTCCTACGGGGTCTTTGAAAGCACCGTCTCCGTAAATCATTACCTCTACGTTTACACCCGTTTTGTCCTTAATGCCCTTTTGAATTTTTTCTACAACAGGCATACAGTCTCTCGGGAATAATTTAACAGTATCTTCGGTTGCCTTGTTGCTACCCAACAAACCGTAATCCGCATTATAACCGCTTCCGTTTACGGGTTTAGTTAAAATCTCGTCTAAAGAATAAACCTTTGCGCCTTTTGCGGTTAAAATTCTTTTAGTTCTCTTTCTGGTGTGAATATCGCAGTTGATTACGCTATTAGTATAATTGAGAATAGCACGGCAATCGTTTGCAAAAACTATTTCCACTTCGCAATCGCAAGAAGTGATAAGGTCTTTATAATATTCAACGTAGTCAACGCCGGTAAATCTGTGCTTTTTATATCCGAAAAGTTCTCTGTACTTTTCTTCGCTTAAAACGTCCGTCCAAGGGTTAACTCCCTTTTCGTCCATTTCGTCTACGTCTATCAAGTGATTTCCTACTTCGTCGGAAGGATAGCTTAACATAAGAACTATCTTTTTCAAGCCCTTTGCAATACCCCTTAAACAAATAGCAAAACGATTTCTGGAAAGTATCGGAAATATAACGCCTACCGTTTCGTCTCCGAATTTTTCGTTTACGTCTTTAGCAATGTCTGCTACGGAAGCGTAGTTTCCTTGTGCCCTCGCAACAACCGCTTCGGTCACGCCGATTACGTCTTTTTCGTGAAGTTTGAACCCTTCGCATTCAGATGCCTTTATTACGCTGTCTACTACGATTTCCGCAATATCGTCTCCCTGACGGATTATGGGTGCTCTTACCCCGCGGGAAACAGTGCCTACCATTCTTTCCATATTGTTTTCTCCTTAGAAACGGCTATATATTTTATTTCGCCCTTCCGATTACGTATTGTACTACACAACTAAATTTTTTGCACTAATTTTACCATAAAAATATTTTATACTTATTATTCGTTTTTCAAAGGCATATTTCTATCGTAAAATATTCCGTCTTTATACCCTTGTATTTTTTTATCCGTTTCTGCGGTTAAAAGCCTTTTTTCTCCCCAAGCGCAATACAAAGGATTTTGTTCTATGTTGATAAAATTCCTACCCAACTTTTTTGCCACGACGCCCGCAGTTCCGCTTCCGGCAAACGGGTCTAAAACCAAATCTCCCGAACGGGAACTTGCCAAAATAAACTTCGCAATCAGTTTTTCCGGCTTTTGCGTAGGGTGTGCGGTATTTTCGGGCATAGACCAGTAAGGTACTGCTATATCCGCCCAAAAATTAGAAGGGCACGTAAGCCTTACCTTTTCTCCGCCGCAGTCTTGCCAATCCTTTGGCTTACCGTTTTCTTTATACGGAGCAAGAACTTTTTTTCTTACTTTTACAGCCTCTAAATCAAACGTATACACATCGCTTACGGTGGCAAAGTACACGTCTTCCATACTATTTTTCCAGTTGTTTTTTGCCCCGCGTCCTTTTTCTCTTTCCCAAGTAATGCGGTTTCTCAATATAAATTTTTCGTTTAGGATTTTTCCTATTACAAGTCCGCTTTTCCAGTCGCAACAAATGTATACGCTTGCGGTATCTTTTAACTTAGGATAAACCGCTTCAATCCATAATTTTGTATATTCCGCATAAGATTCGTCGTCTGTTTTTTTAAATCCGTTCCCGTGAAAATCCTTAAACAAATTGTAAGGCGGGTCCACTATAAGTAAATCCACGCATTTATTCGGCAATTTTTTAAGAACGGCAAACGTATCTCCCAAAACCGTTTTATTTATCGGAATTCCGTTTATCTTGTCCGCAGTTAAAACGTTTTTTAAATACTCTTGACCTTCTTCTAAAGAAAAATCTATCGTTTTGTTTCTAGTAGACTTCATAATTATTTTTGATAAATTTTAAGCCACGCGTCTAACTTGTCGGATAACAAATCTTTATTGCTCTTGCTCTTTTTTAACATTTCGATAAGCAGTTCGGTAGCGTCTTCCCTTTCGGACAAAATTTTACGGAGTTCGTATTCTGCATCTAACTCTTTTTCGCTAAGCAACAGTTCTTCTTTTCTGGTTCCGGACTTTTTAACGTCTATCGCAGGAAAAACTCGTTTTTCAGCCAAACTTCTGGACAGGCGTATTTCCATATTGCCCGTGCCCTTAAATTCTTCAAATATAACTTCGTCCATACGGCTTCCCGTATCCACCAAAGCGGTTGCCAAAATAGTTAAACTTCCGCCGCCCTCTATGTTTCTTGCCGAACCGAAAAACGATTTAGGTCCGTAAAAAGCAACGGGATCTATTCCGCCGGATAAGGTTCTTCCGGAACTTTCGGATTGATTGTTGTACGCTCTCGTCAATCTTGTTATAGAATCTAAAAGTATCACAATGTCTTTACCGTCTTCTACAAGTCTTTTTGCCTTGGATATAACGTTTTCCGCCGTTTTAACGTGATGTTCCGCCGTTTGGTCAAACGTAGAATATTCCACGTCCGCCGAAACGCTTCTTTTTATATCCGTCACCTCTTCAGGACGCTCGTCTATCAGCAAAACGATAAGTTTTACGTCTTGATGGTTTTTAACTATTCCTTGCGCAACATTTTTTAATAATGTTGTCTTTCCCGTTTTTGGCGGTGCAACTATCAATCCTCTTTGTCCTTTTCCCAAAGGAGCAAAAAGGTCTATTATCCTTAAAGCAATATCGTTCTCTTCTTCGGTTTCTAAAAACAACTTTTCAGTCGGATAACAGGGCGTAAGCTCGTCAAAACTCTTTCTATTTAAAATCTCCTCGGGCGACTTTCCGTTTACGGAAATAAGGCTTTGAATTGCAGGCGAATCGTCCACTCTGTTTTCTTTAGCCAAGCACTTTACTTCGTCCCCGTCCCTAAGCCCGAATTTTTTTACGTTAATTTGAGAAACGTAAACGTCCTTTTTTCCTTCTCCGTTTTTGCAACGGATAAATCCGTATCCCTTGTCAAGCTGCTCGAAAACGCCTTCCATTTCCAATGCTTCGGGCTTTACGGAATCTTCAAATTTAAGCGGATTGTCTACGGCGGGCACTTTTTCGTATCCGTCGTCTATTTCGTCGTAATTCTTTCTGTAAAACCTTGATAAATCTATGGGAAGTTTAGGCGGTGCTCCGCGCTTGCTTGGTTCTTCCGGAGCAACAACGCCGTTTTGCACGTCTATTATCTCTTTGATAAGCACGTCTTTTTTCTTAGATGTAGAAGACCTTACGCCTATTTCTCTACCCAACTCTCTCAAAACGCTAAGATGCTCTTTTTCAAGCATTTCCGAGTCAAATTTTATAAATTTAACCATAATGCACTCCTTAAATATTTAATTAAACGTTCTTGTAATATAATTTTGAAAAATCGAAACGAATTTATAAAGATAAAAAACGAAAAATGCAATTTTTTTAAGTACCTAGTATAATATTAACACAAAAGATAAAAAATGTTAATAGAAAAATACAATAAAAACATTTTTGTAAAAAATTTGTAAAAAAAGAATAAAATCACAAAGATTCTTTTATGCTCTTTGCTGCAAAAATTGCGGAAATAAACGCAAAAGTAAGATTATATCCGCCGCAATCCCCGTCTACGTTGAGAATTTCGCCCGTAAGATACAAACCGCTTTTTAATTTACTTTGAAAGGTTTTGCCGTCTACGTCTTTAGTAATAATGCCGCCCTTGGTCACTTGCGCGTAATTAAAACCTAAACTGCCCGTAACGGATAACGTAAAGTTTTTAAGGGCGAACGCAAGTTTTTCCGGATTATCACTGCCGGATAATTTTACTATTTTTTCGCCGACTTTTTTGTTTACTATTCCGCACAAAACCCCACACTCTTTTAAATCTATTTTGTTGGCACGATTGCGTAAGATTTCAACCGTTTTATTAAAAGAATATTCCGGTAAAAACTCAATCTTAATCATAGGTTTTTTTGCGGTTGCCAAATATCCCGAAACGGAAAAAACGGTATTTCCCGAAAGCCCGTATTCGGTAAACAGTATATCCCCTTTTTGGCTTTTTAACACCCTTTCACCGTCTAAAGCGTAAACCCTTGCATATTCTTTTATGCCTTTAAGACCGCGTATTTTATCAAGTTCGGTTTTTACCTGCACTAAAGAAGGATAAAGCTCTGTTTTTTTATGCCCGAACGCCTCTGCAAGTTTATAAGAAGACCCGTCCGTTCCAAACTGTTTCCCCGCCGCACCGCCGCACGCAATAACAACTTTACTTGCGGTTATACGCCCGTTAGCGCCTTCTAAAACAAACTTTTTGTTTTTTTCGAATATTTTATCCACGCAAAAACCGTTATATATTTTTACACCGCTTTTAGATAAAATTTCTCTGATAATATCCAACACGGAAGACGCTTGGCGAGAAAGAGGATACTTTTTGCCTTTTTCATCGGTAAAAAACGGTATACCTAAATCTAAAAAATATTGTTCAACGTTTAACTGCTCGGTTAAAGACGTAAAATTTTTTATAAAGTCTGCATCTCCGTGATAAAACTCTTCACGGATATCGGCGTTGGATAAATTTCCCGCACCATTGCCCGTGGCGATAAGTTTTTTACCTACCCTGTCTAGCTTTTCAAGTATAACTATTTCGCTGCCGTTTAGCGCGTTTTTACCCCGCAAAAGTTCTACGGCACACAACAATCCTGATGCGCCGCCCCCTATTACCACTACGCTAAACGTCTTTTCCACAATATTACCAGTCCTTTCCAGTTATAATTTTATACACTTCTTTCGGCGTAGAAGCAAACACCTTTGCGCCGACCTTTTCAAGTTGCTCTTTTTCTCTGTATCCCCAAAGCACGGATATGCCTTTTATTCCTGCGTTTATAGCCGTTAAAGCGTCCGTTTCGCCGTCCCCTAAAAACCAAACGTCTTTCTTGTCAACGCCTAAAAATTCTATCAGGTTTTCCGTTGCGGTTTTATCGGGTTTGCATTTTACACCGTTGCTGCTTCCGACTATTTTTAAAAAGTTGAACTTGTAGAGATGTTCTCTCTTTACCGTATCGGTTGTTTCTTGGGGTTTATTCGTCATTATAGCAAGTTTATACCCCTCTTTTTCCAAGCGTAAAATCAAATCTTCAACCCCGTCGAAAATCTTTGTTTTAGGACTTGTAGACTCTGTGTACAACTTATTATAATAGGCTAATCTTTCGTCTAACTCTTCTTCCGAAATATCTTTACCAATACAGTCGTAAACAAGTCTTCTCGCACCCGATCCAACCCTTACGGCTACTTCTTTTTCCGTTAGCAACGGGTATCCGAATTTTTCTAGCATTAAATTTATATTATCCGTAATATCTGGAACCGTATCTAATATAGTCCCGTCTAAATCAAAAATAACCGCCTTATTCATTACATTTGCTCCACTGTTTGTATTCCTAAAAGCGTAAGCGCATTGGTAAGCGTAGTTTTTACCGCACTGGTTATGCTAAGTCTAAAATTTCTTGTATTGTCGTCTTCTACACCGATTTTGCAGTTCATATAGAACTTATTAAACGCCGTAGCAAGTTCTAAAGCGTATCTGGTAATCAAAGAAGGTTCGTATTTTTCGCCTGCAGCTTTTACTATATCGGTAAACTTTGCGATAACGGATACAACGCCGTACTCGTCCGAATCCATATCTTTTACGGTGTATTCCCCAACGTCTTTGTTTTTAGCCAAAACGCTATTGCATCTTGCAATCGTATACTGAACGTACGGACAGGTTTCGCCCTCGAAAGAAAGCACCCTGTCGTAACTAAAAACTATGTCCTTTATCTTATTGTTGCAAAGTGCGCCGAAAATAACGGCACCGGTGCCTACGGCTTTTGCTATTTCTTGCTTATTTTCTAAATTAGGATTTTTTTCTTCTATAACGTTATATGCCTTTTCTATGGTCTTATTTATAACGTCTTCTAAAAGCACAACGTTTCCCGCTCTCGTGCTCATTGAGCCGTTTTCCAAAGACACCATTCCGTACGCCACGTGCACCATATCTTTAGCCCAAGGCTTACCCATAAGTTCTAAAACCTTAAAAAATTGCTTAAAATGCAAGTTTTGTTGATAGGCAACAACGTATAAACATTTATCAAAATCGTAAGTGTTCTTTCTATAAATCGCCGCCGCCAAATCTCTGGTTGCATAAAGCGTAGACCCGTCCGATTTCAAAATCAAACACGGTGGCATACCGTACTCTTCTAAATCAACGATAGACGCGCCCTCCGAAGTCTTTAGTAAACCTTTTTCTTTAAGTTCGTCCACAACGGGTTGCATTTTATCGTTATAAAAACTTTCACCCGCATAAGAATCAAAAGAAACATTAAGCAATTTATAAATTTTATCAACTTCTTCCAAAGTGATTTTTTTGAACAAATCGAAAAGTTCGTTGCTCTCTTTATCCCCGTCTTCTATCAACTTAAAATAGTGCCTTGCTTGGTCTTCTAATTCGGGGTGCAATTTTGCCTCTTCGTGAAACTTAACATATATAGAAGTAAGTTCTTTAAGCCTTCCTTCTATCACCTTTTCTTTACTACTCCACATTTTATATGCAACGATGAGTTTACCGAACTGAGTTCCGTAATCTCCCAAGTGGTTTATCCCTACGACTTTATATCCCAAAAAGCGGTATATTTTACAAAGCGCACTGCCGATAACGGTCGTGCTTAAATGCCCTATATGAAAGGGTTTTGCTATGTTTATGGAAGAATAGTCTATACAAACAGTCTTGCCCACCCCAACGCTTGAAGCACCGTATAATTCTCTTTTTTCGTTTACTTCGTTTAATACGGCGCTTGCGAAACCTTTTCTGTTTATCTTAAAGTTGAGATACCCGTTTACCGCTTGACAACTTTCTATCACGTTATCGCTTATAAAATCTTTTTCAAGATTTTGAGCAATCACCACGGGCGAAGCCCTAAGTATTTTAGACAACTTAAAACACGGCAACGCATAGTCCCCCATTTCGGTGTTCGGCGGGACTTCCAAAAAACTTTCTATATTCTCTTTAATCTCTTCGGAAACGTTAAGTTTATCCGCAATATATTTTTTATAATCCATAGCAACTCCTATACTATTTTATCATATCATATTTTTTAGGCAAAAAGCAAGGCAAAAAACTTGTAAAATTCATTTATTTGGTTTATAATTAACGGGATTATAACTTTAAGGAAGATTTTATATGAAACTAGGAGTTGTAGGATTGCCAAACGTAGGCAAATCCACTTTATTTAACGCTATCACTCACGCCGGCGCAGAATGTGCAAACTATCCTTTTTGCACCATAGAACCTAATGTAGGCGTTGTAGCCGTTCCCGACAACCGTTTGCAAGTTTTAGGCAAAATGTACGACACTAAAAAGATAACCCCCGCCGTTGTGGAATTCGTAGACATAGCGGGTCTTGTAAAAGGTGCAAGTAAAGGCGAAGGTTTGGGAAACAAATTTTTGGCAAACATAAGAGAAACGGATGCAATCGTTCACGTTGTCAGATGTTTTGAAGACGAAAACGTAACCCACGTGGAAAATTCCGTAGATCCGCTTCGCGATATAGAAACAATAAACCTAGAACTTATTTTCGCCGATATGGATTCCGTTAAAAAGAGATTAGACAAGTCGCTTAACATGATAAAAACGGGAGACAAAAAATATAAGATAGAATCCGAATTTTTACAAAGACTTTACGACCATTTAGAAAAAGGACTTTGTGCTAGAACGTTAGAAGTTTCAGAAGAAGAAAAAGAATACCTAAAAGATTTGTTTTTAATCACTTCTAAACCCGTAATATACACTGCCAACATAGGCGAAAAAGACATGGGAAAGGACGAAAATGAATTGCCGTTGGTTAAAAAAGTGATAGATTTTGCAAAGTCTGAAAACGCAGAACATTTAACCATTTGTGCTAAAACGGAAGAAGAACTCTCTTCTCTTCCTGAAGACGAGCAACAAATGTTTTTAGAAGAACTCGGGCTAAAAGAAAGCGGACTTGACAGGCTTATAAAAACCTCTTACAAACTTTTAGGGCTTATAAGTTATTTAACGGCAGGCGAAAAAGAAGTTCGCGCTTGGACAATAGAAAACGGCACGAAAGCGCCTCAGGCTGCCGGCAAAATCCACAGTGATTTTGAAAAAGGCTTTATCCGTGCGGAAATAGTAGATTACGGCGTGCTTGTTGAATTAGGCAGTTTTAACGCCGCAAAAGAACACGGAAAGGTCCGTTCCGAAGGCAAAGATTACGTTATAAAAGACGGAGACGTGGTTTTATTCAGATTTAATGTTTAAACGGTTTTATTACCTATTAAAGCGGGGCAAAACGCCCCGCTTTATTTTTTCTTTTCGGTTAAAAAAACGATACTTTCCGTTAAAAAAATTATATACCTTATTTAATGCAAAAATTATAATAAAAACGCAAACTGAAATTCGGTTTAAAAAGTTTTTAAGGTATAAGGATTTTATTATGTTAAGCGAAAAATTGTTAAAAGAAGGAAACGGCGTTTTAAGATTAAAGCCAACGTGGGTACCGAGAGCGTTTTGTCGCCCCGGCAAAAGAATAAAACCCCATCCGGACGATTACTATATTTTAGGTTTAGAAAGGGGCGGTATAGACGAAAGGTGGTTTTCTTCTACCACTTGGGCAGAAAACGGTCCCGATACGCCAAAAGACGAAGGGCTTTCTTATGTCGTTTCAAAAGACGGAAAAGAGCAAATGTTATTAAAGGACGTTATAGAAGAACTTAAAGACCAGATAGTAGGCAAAAGTATTTGGAACAAATATAAAAAGTGGCCTATGTTTTCTAAATATTTCGATAATCAAGGGCCTCTCCCCCACCACGTTCACCACAGAGACGAACACGCCGCAAGAGTCGGTGCTAAAGGAAAACCGGAAATGTACTTTTTTCCTTCTCAACTGAACAATCACGGCGGAGAATTTCCGTTTACCTTCTTCGGGTTTAATCCGGATTGCAAAAAAGAAGAAATCAAAAAGTGCTTAAAAAACTTTAATAAGGGCGACAATAAAATTTTAGATTATTCTAGGGCGTATAAAATAACCTTAGATACCGGTTGGGACGTTCCCCCCGGAGTTTTGCACGCACCCGCAAGTTTATGCACTTACGAACCGCAGTTCGCTTCCGACGTGTACGCAATGTATCAATCCGTTTTATACGGCGGGCATTGCGTAAGCGAAGACCTTTTATGGAAAAATTGTCCAAAAGAAGAAAAAGGCAATTTCGATTATCTTATGGAAGTAATAGACTGGGAAGCAAACGTTGATCCAAACTTTAAGAAAAACAGATTTATGCCGCCGATAATCGCAAGGGAAAACGAAAAATTCAAAGAGGAATGGATTTGCTATAAATCTAAACTTGTAAGCGCAAAACGCTTAACCGTTTATCCAAAACAAACTGTAGTAATAAAGGACAGCGCCCCATACGGATTTATTCTTATAGAAGGACACGGAGAGTTTGGAGAGTGGCAAATTGAAACGCCAACTTTGATAAGATACGGAGAACTTACCAACGACGAATTTTTTATCACGGAAAACGCCGCAAAACGCGGCATTACCGTGACCAACGAAAGTAGCACGGAAAATTTAGTTATGTTAAAACATTTTGCAGAAAATCCCGATTTGAACTTTTAAATATTATAAAAATCCCCGAAAATTTTTTCGGGGATTAGTTTTTTAAAATGCTTGATTCTACGATTTCCTTTTTAAATTAACATAGTTTTTTCTCCACGCAGCGGGAGTAATTTTAAAAAGTTTTTTAAATGCATTGATATAATTGCTTTGAGAACAAAAACCACATTCCATAGCAATTTCCACCATCGCTTTATTTTTATCCATAAGCATAACGGAAGACGCCCTTAACCGCTCGTCTAAAACATACCTTGCAAGCGTTATACCTAAATATTTTTTAAACTCTCTGCACACAAAGCCGTGACTGTAATTAGTAGATTTTACTATTTCGCTTATGTCTTTTGTCATAAATTCCGGTTTGGATAAATTTGCAAGCAGGCTTAAAAGCCAGTCCGGATAATTATCTAAAGAAGAAATTTGTTTTTCTACGTACAATCCCAAATAATAAGCAACCAATGTTGTGTGAATGGCTTTTAACTTATCTTTGGGCACGTCTTCGCGAGAAAAAATATTCCAACGTTTTTCAAGTCTTTCGCTTGACTCGTGCCCGAACGGCACAATCACGGGGTCTGTTGAATAAATCAGTTTTTCGTATAACCCGCCGTCTATCGCCCCGCAAATTTCCTTCATTTTTTCGTCTTCAACAAAAATATTTCTTTGCTTGATAAAACGTTCCGGATTATAGCACAAGAAATAGTGCACGTCCCCCGGCTTCATTATCAAAAAACTGTCGTTAGACACAACTATCTTTTTTTCATTTACATACTGAACCAAGTCTTCCCTAAACACGGGATAAACTATTTCCCAAAACGTATGCACATGCGGAATAGGATTAAGATGCTCTATCGTGTTTGCAAAAGGAAAATCTTTAATAGTATTTTCGTCGTATTTTACAGCCATATTTTTTTACAACTTAAACGCCTGCTCCGGCTTGCGTTTTTTATTTTCGTTTTTAAGGGTTTTGCCTTTATTAGTTCTACCGTCAACGTAAAGGTCTTCCGTGTTTACGCTAAACGCAACTCCGAAATTATCTATAACTGCTATATCGAAAGGCTCTTTAACGTAAGATGCAAACACTACTCTTTCTCCGCTTGCAAGGTTTGCTATTTTTACGCCCTTTCTATATCTCGCCATAGGCTCTATATCGGAAACTATTACCCTTTTATAATAGCTACCGTCCGTAATTATAACAAATTCTCCTTCTTCGTCTACTTGAGAAACAAAAACAATTTCGTCCTTATCGTTTAGCTTTATTCCTTTCACGCCGCCCGCAACCCTACCTTGTGCGGGTATATCGTCTTTGATAGCATTTAGCGCTAAACCGTCTTTCGTAATATAAGCAAGAGTCGTTTCTGGCTTGTCGTTTTCAACGCCGATAAGCTCGTCTTTATCTTTTAGTTTTATCGCTTGATAATACGGTTTTTGGATATTATATTCTTTCCATTCCGTCTTTTTTATCAACCCGTCTTTTGTAAAGAATAACAAATACCCTTCGGGAAGTTTATCTTCATATACTGGGAAGAACGCAACCGGATATTCGTTTCTTGCGGCGTCCTTAAACACGTCCGTAAACTTTAATCCTTTATCTCTATACCTACATTCTTGTGCAACCTCTAAGTCTACCTTACAGCAATTACCAAGGTTAGTAAAGCACAAAAGAGTTTGGTCGCTTTTTGCAAACGCTTTTACAACAATAAAGTCTTCCGCAGCACTAGATTCTTTTACGGATTTATCACTTGCGTTATAATTTTTTTGCGTCATCTTTTTAAACGCGCCGCCTTTAGTAAACGCCACAACCAAATCGTCTACCTGCTTTAATTCTTTTTCTACGCTTTTTAAATCTATTTCCGCTCCGCCTTCTATAATGCCCGTTCTTCTTTCTTCTCCGTACTTTTTCTTTATGGAAAGAAGTTCGGTTTTTACTACTTCCATTTGTTTTGCTTTGCTTGCAATTATTGCGGAAAGTTCCTCTATCTTCTTTTTTAACTCTCTAAGTTCTTCTTCTAACTTAGTCACTTCTAGCTTAGTAAGTCTTGCAAGCCTTAAATCCAAAATTGCGGTTGCTTGCGCTTCCGATAAATCGAAACGTTTACGGAGTTTTGCACGCGCGTCTTGCGTGTTGTCCGCTCCTTTTATTATCCTTATTACTTCGTCTATATTTTTAACGGCAACTATAAGCCCTTCTAAAATATGCGCGCGCTCTTTCGCCCTTTCAAGTTCGTATTTAGAGCGCCTTAACACTACTTCTCTTTGATAGTTTACGTAATATCCGATAATATCCAAAAGCCCTAGTTGACGGGGCTTTCCGTCCGCTATGGCAACCATATTTATTCCGAATGAAGTTTCTAAATCGGTGTTTTTATATAAGTACGCCAAAATCTTTTTAGCGTCTGTTTCTTTCTTTAGTTTTATAACGGCACGCATACCGTTTCTGTCGGATTCGTCTACAACGTCCGCAATTCCGCCCAAAATATCTTTTTTATCTTCTTTCATCTCCGAAATCTTTTTTAAGAGTTCGGCTTTATTAACCTGGTAAGGAAGTTCGCTTATAATTAAGTTTTGTTTTTCTCCTTCCTTTTCTATATTTACTCTCGCGCGGATTTTTATTTTGCCTTTACCCGTTTTATACGCTTCTACAAGCTCTTCTCCGGCAATTAAATATCCGCCCGTAGGAAAGTCCGGCGCCTTTATATACTTCATCATTTCTTTAAGTGAAATTTTCGGATTGTCTATATAAGCAACCGTTCCGTTTATTACTTCCGTTAAATTGTGCGTGGGAATTTTAGACGCAATACCAACCGCAATCCCTTGCGACCCGTTTACCAACAAGTTAGGAAAACGACCGGGAAGCGTTTCGGGTTCCGTTTCGGTATCGTCGAAGTTAAGATTGAATTTTACGGTATCTTTTTCTATATCTTTAAGAAGTTCTAAAGAAAGTTCTTGCAATCTTGCTTCCGTATACCTGTACGCAGCGGCAGAGTCCCCGTCTACCGTACCGAAGTTTCCGTGCCCGTCCACAAGCGGCATACGCATATTAAAATCTTGCGCCATATGAACAAGCGCACCGTAAACGGAACTGTCCCCGTGCGGATGGTATTTACCTAAAACTTCACCGACTATTTTAGCACACTTTCTGTGCTGTTTATCCGGCGTAAGCCCCATACCGTACATTGCGTAAAGTATTCTTCTTTGAACGGGCTTTAATCCGTCTTCTACTCTCGGAAGCGCTCTGTCTAAAATTACGTCTTCCGCATAAGATATCATAGACGACTTAAAAACTTCGTCTAAAGAATTTATAATCAAACCTTTTTCGTTTTCCATACTCTTTTCCTTTTACTGCAATTTAGGAGCGTTTCATTTCTTTAAAACTGTCTTCTTTACTAAAATTTGCGTGCGTGAATATATACTCTCTTCTTCCGCTTACTTCGTCGCCCATCAATAAAGTGATAAGCCTGTCCGCTTCGGCAGCGTCTTCTACCGTCACTTGCATAAGCGCACGCCTTTTAGGATCCATGGTAGTTTCCCATAATTGAGAGGGGTCCATTTCGCCCAAGCCCTTGTATCTTTGTATTTGGTATCCCCTACCCACTTTGTTTATCTTTTCTCTTAATTCTTTATCGTCGTATGCGTATTCTTCCACGTTGCCTTTATATACTTTATAAAGCGGAGGCATACCTATATAAACGTGACCGGAAGTTATAAGCTCTCTCATATACCTAAAAAAGAAAGTTAAAAGCAATATTCTTATGTGTCCGCCGTCAACGTCCGCATCGCTTAAAATTATAACTTTATGGTACCTTAAACTGTCTAAGTCGAATTCGTTTCCTATACCCGTACCTAGTGCGGAAATCATAGTTCTTATCTCTTCGTTTTGCAAAACTTGGTCAAGTTTTTTCTTTTCTACGTTAAGAATTTTCCCCCTAAGCGGCAATATGGCTTGAAACTGCCTTGCTCTGGCTTGTTTAGCACTGCCGCCGGCAGAATCTCCTTCTACGATAAAAAGTTCGTTGAGTTCGGGTTTTCTACCGGAACAAGCGGCAAGTTTACCCACTAGGTTTTGAGCCTCTATGCTTTTGCTTGCACGTGCTATTTCTTTTGCCTTTTTAGCGGCAAGCCTTACCTTTGCAGCCCCCATTGCCTTTTCTATTATCGTATCGAAAACTTTTTGCAACTTTTTGTTTTTCATCAACGCATCAAGTTCGTTAACGGTCACGTACTCAACGGCGGGGCGTGCTTCGGGATTGCCTAGTTTCGTTTTTGTTTGACCTTCAAACTGCACGTTTTGCATCTTTACGGATATAATCGCCGTAAGACCTTCTTTAAAATCTTCTCCAAGCAAATTATCGTCCTTGTCTTTTAACAAGTTTCTACCCCTAGCGTAATCGTTAAGCACTCTGGTAAGCCCTGATCTAAATCCCGTTTCGTGCATACCGCCTTCGCCGGTAGGTATATTGTTTACGTAAGAATAAAGGGAGTCTACGTATGCGTCCGTATACTGAATTGCAAACTCAACCAAAATATTGTCTTTTACGGCGGTTGCATACACGGGCTCTCCGTATAGCACCGTTTTGCCTTCGTTTAGGTATTTTACAAAATCAACTATTCCGCCGTCATACTTATAAGTAAAATATTTTTCGGTTCTTTGATCTTGAAAATTTATCTCTAACCCTTTATTTAAAAAGGCAAGTTCCTTTAATCTCTTTGCAATGGTTTCCGTGTTCCAAATTACCGTTTCAAAAACCCTTGCGTCCGGCATAAACTGAACGAACGTTCCCTTCTTTTTTGTCTTTTCCTTAGTATTTTTTAGCGGTGCTACGGGAACGCCGGACTTTATTTTGCCCGTTTCTTTATCAAGATAACTTCTAAATTCCATCTCGTAAACAGTGTCCTTAAACACTTTTACTTTTAGCCATTCTGAAAGAGCGTTCGTCACGGAAGCGCCTACCCCGTGAAGTCCGCCGGAATAATTATAATTATCAGAACCGAATTTACCGCCTGCGTGTAGTTTTGTAAACACTACTTGCACGCCGGAAACACCTGCCTTAGAGTGAATGTCGGTAGGGATACCCCTGCCGTTATCTTCCACGGAAGCGCTGCCGTCTTTATACAAAACTATATCTATTTTGTTCGCATAGCCGTTTGCCGCTTCGTCCACCGCATTATCGACAATTTCCCACAGTATATGGTGAAGCCCCCTTTCGCTGGTGGTGCCGATATACATACCGGGGCGTGTTCTTACTGCATCTAAGCCTTCTAATATTTTAATGTCTTCCGCTTTATAACTGTTTTTTGCCATTTTTTATCCTTATAAATAAAATCTTGTGGTTTTATATCCGTATTATTCTACCATATATTGTGTTTCTTTTCAAGGATTTTTGCATTTTTTTGACTAAAAACGCCATACCGTTATTTTTTTAAAATAAAAAAGACGCTCTTTATTTTTATTTTAGAGCGCCTTGTTATATCATTTTTTGCTATCTTTTACTTTAAGGTTTTAACAAATTTATAGCCCGCTTCTTCTATAACCGTTTTTATAACGTCTTCCGAAACGGGTGCTACGGTAAACAATTCCGCAGTTTTCTTTTTTAAGTTGATTTCCACATTTTCAACCCCTTCTAAACCTTCTAAAACCTGTTTTACCTTTCCTGCACAGTGATTACACATCATTCCTTCGATTTTAACTTTCATTCCTTTTTCTCCTTTTTTTGACTTTTTGTTTTTACCGTATCCATTTATTCTAAGTGCGTTCATAACCACGAAAAGCGAACTTAAACACATACAACCGGAAGAAATAGCAGGAGTAAGCATAAGCCCTGCAAAGGCAAACGCACCACCCGCAACGGGTATTGCTATAACGTTATAAAAGAACGCCCAAAACAAATTGCCCCTTATAGTTTTATCGGTTTTTTTGCTTAGTTTAATCATATCGGAAACTGCGTAAGGATTTCCGCTTACTATAATAACGTCCGCACTGTCTATTGCAATATCCGTTCCCGTACCCATTGCAACGCCAACGTCCGCAACGGACAACGCGGGGCTATCGTTTATTCCGTCGCCAACCATTGCGGTTAAATAACCCTTTTCTTTATATTCTCTCACGGCATCGGCTTTTTGTTCCGGCAAAACGTTTGCCTTATAATCGTCCACCCCCGTAGCCTTTGCAACGATTTCCGCACTCTTTTCGTTATCGCCCGTTATAAGCACCGTTTTAATATTTTGCTCTTTTAAGTCTTTAACAGCCCGTTCGCTTTGCGGTTTTAGTCCGTCCTTAACAAAAAACTCCGCTATCAACCTTTCGCCGTCTGCAAAATACACGGTAGAACCGCCTTCGTTTTTATTTTTAATACCGTTTATTTGTTCCTTAACTGTTTCAGGCATTAAAGAAACGTTTCCAACAAGATATTCTTTTCCGCCAACACTTCCTACAATACCCTTTCCTATCTCGTATTCGTATTTATCTACAGTGCAATCTTTATCTCCGCAAAAACGAATTATACACTCCGCTAAGGGATGATTTGATTTTTCTTCTAGCGCACTCACGATAGAAAAAATTTCATCGTCTTTTATATCGGCAAACTTCACAAATTCACTTACGGACGGTTTTCCTACGGTAAGCGTTGCGGTTTTATCCAAAAGAACGCAATTTACGTCTTTTGCCTTTAACAAACTTTCCGCATTCTTATACAAAACGCCCTTAGAAGCCCCCTTTCCGGTTGCTACTACAACGGCAACAGGCGTTGCAAGCCCCAAAGCACACGGGCAGGATATAACCAGAACGCTTATGCCGTAATTCAAGGCGATATACCAATCTCCCCCCACTATCATCCAAACTGCAAACGCAATTATCGCCAAAGTGGAAACTATGGGAACAAACACCCCCGCTATTTTGTCTACAAGTTTTTGCACAGGCGCTTTTTTTCCGCCCGCTTCCCTAACTATATCGACAATTTTACTCATCATCGTGTCAGCACCAACGTTTTCCGCCACGACTACCAAATATCCTTTTTTTACTATGCTGCCGGAAACCGCTTTATCTCCTTTTGCGATTTCTTCCGGAATACTTTCCCCCGTGATAGAAGACTTGTCTACGGAAGCGTTGCCTTCTATAACCACACCGTCTATCGGAACATACTCTCCGCTTCTTAAAACTATCTTGTCGCCCACTTTAAGTTGGGAAGATTTTACAACCTTTTCTTTTCCGTCCACCAAAAGATTTGCCGTATCGGGGATAAGTTTTAACAACTTTTCAACGGCGTTCCCCGTGCGTTTTTTAGAAGAATCTTCAAGCCATTTCCCAAGCGTTACGATTGTTAAAACCATTGCGGATGCTTCGTAAAAAACCATAGAATCTTCCACGCTACCCACCGCAAACAAAACGGTTATAACAACGCTATAAAGATAAGCGCATACAGAAGCAGTTGAAACAAGCGTGTCCATATTAGGCGATTTATGAAAAACAGCCTTTATACCGCTTATAAAATAACGCTTATTTACAAGCATAATAGCCAAAGCCAAAACCGCTTGCACGCATAAACATATAACCGTATCAGGCAAAGGTACGCCTATCATTTTTCCCATAGAGAAATATAAAAGGGGCAAAAGTAATATTAAAGAAACTAAAAACCTGTTTTTAAGCGGGCTTTTTATCTTTTCTACAGAAACGGCTGGCATATATTCCCCTGCCGTATATCCCAACTTTTGCACGCAGGAAATAATATCCTTTTCAGAAATAACGTTTTCTTCAAAAGATATTTCCATAGAATTATCCATTAAAGAAACGGAGACTTCTTTTACGCCCGTTTGCTTTGCCAAAAATTTTTCTATTCCGCTAGAACAAGCGGAACAAGTCATTCCGCCTATAGAAAACTTTTTTTTCATATACTACTCCTTACTTTTAATTTTACCACGACTCCCCCTTTTTATCAATTAAAAACGGACTTTTGCGATGGTAAAAGTCCGTTTTTATTCAAGTTTTACGGTTTACGGTTTTTGCATTTATTGCAATGTGCACAATCACAACCGCAATCGCAAGAACTTTTGCCTTTCTTTTTGTTGATATACGCCGTGACGGATACGCCTATAACTATCGCCGCGCAAACAACTATCAAAACAATTTCTAAAACTCCCATAATCTTACGCTTTTTTACGGGTAAAAATACCCTTGTTTTTCATAACGATTAAGCATACTACAATCGCTATTGCAACCGCCCATATAAACGAACACCACCAAGCAGTACCTATAGTATATACCATAGCAGATACAACGTAAGATGCAACTAGCCAGAATACTAACGTTCCCACGTAAGTCTTTTTGTTTCCTAATTCGCCCTTAGCCGTAGCAACCGCAGCAAAGCAAGGAATGGTCGTCATATTGAATGCTATAAAAGATATAAGTGCGGGTATGGATATACCGGTAGCCATTATCATTGCTTGAACGGCGTCTATACCTTCTTCTGCTGCAATGTCTAATCCACCAAATTCAAGGCTGGCAACCGCCATTAAGCATGCAGCAAGCGTTCCAAACGTGCTTATTACGTTTTCTTTTGCTATAAGACCTGCAACAATCGCTACAACGAACACCCAACCGAATTGACCTAACTGACTGCCGAAGCCAAGCGGTGTGAATATCGGTTGTACCAACATACTTATGCCAGCAAGAATACTTTCGTTTATCTGTTCGTCTTCTAAGAAGTTCCAACTGAACGAGAAGTGTGTAAGTACCCAAATAACGATAGTAGATGCAAGAATAATGGTAAACGCTTTTTTAATAAAGTGCTTAGTTTTATCCCACAAGTGTATCATTAAGTTCTTAAATTGCGGTGCGTGATATGCGGGCAATTCCATTATAAACGGCGGGGTTTCTCCCTTTAACGTGGTGCTTCTCATTAAAAGCACGGAAACGATAGCCGTGATAATTCCCAATAAATACATAGAGTAGGTTATAACTTCCGCACTGCCTACGTTAAAGTAAGCAACTATTGCTCCCGCAACCGCGGTAAGAATAGGCAACTTAGCCCCGCAAGAGAAGAAAGGTATTACCCTTACCGTAGCAGTCTTTTCTTTTTCGTCCGCAAGAGTTCTCGTGTTGATCATTGCGGGAACGGAACAACCAAAGCCCATTATCATCGGTAAAAACGCTCTACCGGACAATCCGAATTTTCTAAACATTCTGTCAAGAATAAAAGCTACGCGCGCCATATAACCGGAATCTTCTAGTATAGAGAAGAACAAGAACAATACAAGTATAGGAGGCAAGAAAGAAAGCACTGCGCCTAAACCTTCTATAATACCGTCGTTGATAAGTCCTACTGCCCAACCAGCCATAGAAGAACCTTCTACAAGACCTTGAATCCAACCGAACAGTTCGCCAACAATCACATCGTTCCATATATTGTTAATTATAACACCCGGTGAAAATACGGCACCATCGTAAACGGTGGCTAGCCATCTTACTCCGTAATTTATCGCTTCGCCATCTACTACAAGCCCCAAATCTTCAAGTGAAGGCAAGTTAAATATAGAACCGAGATAGAAAAGGTCTTCCGCAAAAGTCAAGTGGAAAATTCCAAACAATATCACCAAGAAAATAGGAATACCCCAAATCTTATGAGTAAGAACTTTATCCGCCTTGTCGGACTTAGTCATTTCAAATTTTGACTTGCTCTTTTTATTTAGAACGGGCACAAAATTTTTAGAGATGTATTTATATCTTCCGTCTGCAACCATAGCCTCTATGTCGCTTCCGAAAATCTCGTCGTTTAAGGTTTGCTTAAACTCTTCAACCATTTTAACGGTTTCTTTATGTGCCTTTCCTTCAAGCTCGTCTTGTTCGACCAACTTTATTGCGTGGAACAAAGGATTATCTACCCCTTGACCGGCAAGCGCAATCTTTATATCGCCGATAAGGTGCATTAAAGCGCCTTCACGCAAAACGGTTTCTCCGCTTCTGGGCGTTTTACAAACTGCGTACGCCCTTTCCATAAGCGCTTCTAGCCCTTCTTCTTTCAAAGCAGAAATTTCTACAACCGGAATTCCCAACCTTTTTTCAAGTTCTTTTGCGTCTATACTGTTGCCAGCTTTTTTTACTGCGTCCATCATGTTTAACGCTATAACCATAGGAACGTCTATTTCCAAAATTTGAGTGGTTAAATATAAGTTTCTTTCTAGGTTTGTAGCATCTATAATATTAATTACGCAATCGGGTTTTTCTTCTAGTATGTAATTTCTTGCAATTACTTCTTCCGGAGTGTACGGGGAAAGTGAATAAATACCGGGCAAGTCTATTATAGAAATAGGCTCTTTACACTTTTTATAAACACCCTCTTTTTTATCTACTGTGACTCCGGGCCAGTTTCCTACGTGTGCGGTAGAACCGGTTAAACAGTTAAACAGCGTGGTTTTTCCGCAGTTAGGATTGCCCGCTAAAGCAAATCTAAGCATTTTTCACCTCCATCGTCACACAAGCGGCTTCGGATTTTCTTAAAGTCAATTCGTAGCCTCTTACAGTCACTTCGATAGGATCGCCGAGCGGTGCTTTTTTACGAAGAAAAACCTCCGCACCGTTTGTGATTCCCATATCGAAAATGCGTCTTTTAATTCTTCCGTCGGCTACAACGTTTTTTACTATACCCGTTTCGCCGATTTCAAAAGTATCCAACGTCTTTTGCATAATATGTATCCTTCCTTTTTATTTTTTACGCAACTAAGATTTTTGCGGAAAGGTCTTTATCTAGCGCAATCTTTCCGCCTTTTACTCTGCACACCACGCTGCCGCCGCTAGACGATAACACGGTTATACACTCTCCTATTCCTACACCCATATCTACCAGATGCTTTTTTACGGTTGTATCGCAAAGAACTCTAACGATTTTTAATTCTACGTTTATCGGTGCAAGTTTTATAGGCATTTTTTATCTCCTTTTGTGCAATGTGAAATTTATTTCATATTTTTAACATCGACATAATACCATTTATATTCACCTATGTCAACTAAAATGTGAAACTTTTTTCACTTTTTTAAGAAAAAATTTTCTTGCTTTTTATTTATATTTGTTATACAATGTTAAGCATATTATGAAAAAAATTATTAGAGAACCCAAACAAGACCGCGCTATAGAGAAAAAAAATAAAATTATAGAAGCGGGGTATAAACTTTTTTCCGAAGTAGGCTATTACGGAACCAACACTGCTGAAATAGCAAAAGAAGCCGGCGTTTCCACCGGCATAGTTTATGGTTATTTTCAAGATAAAATGGACATTTTGATTTCCGTTTTAGAGATATACATCAACAAGGTTTGTGAGCCGTTGTTGAGTTTTTTCGATACGCTCTCAGCACCCGTAAACTTTGAAAAAACCGTTCAAAAAGTTATGGATATGATGATATCCACGCACAAAAAAAACAGAAAAATTCACGAAGCCCTTCACTCACTTTCTTCAGACGACGAAGCGGTAAATTCTAAATTTATAGAATTAGAAGACTTAATCACAAAACAAATTGCTGAAAAGTTTGAAAAAATAGGCGTGCCGTTAGAAAATCCATTAGAAAAAATCCACCTTTCAATGGATATTATTCAATCTTTTTCTCACGAATACGTTTTTGATAAACACGATTATATAGACTACCTCGTTATGCGAGATATGGTTTGCAAAACTATAGTTGCACTTTTTGTTATGTAATAAAAAATTACACATAAAAAACGGCAGTTTTTAACCCTGCCGTTTTTTATTATTCTTTGTTTACTATACCACTAAATTTCTTGTGTTGTTAAAGACGTTAATAAACCCTTTTACAAAACACAATAACAGCGGTTTTTATCTTGTTTAAAAGTATATCATTACACCCAACCGCTAATTTTGAGAATATTTATACTTACATTATCCTTAAATAGCCCCCCTTCTAGGGAATTCTCTCATTTTATTTAATCTTTACTTAGTCATCAATGGTTTAATTTTTCCATAATAGAATTAAAATCGCAATAATATTCGACTTTTCAAACAAAAGATTTAAATTTAGACAAATAAAAAGTCGGTAGCAAAAACCACCGACCTAGGTTTATGTTAAAAACTATTACTAAAACTTTTTTATGTTTCTTATTTAAAAAAGCCACAAGATTTTGTGACCTTAATGGTACTCCCTGCGGGAATCGAACCCACAACTAGCCCTTAGGAGGGGCTTGTTATATCCATTTAACTAAGGAAGCGTGAAATGCTTAATTATTTAATTGATAAGCGTGTTTGCCTGTTAATTTTACAACATAAACGACAAACTGTCAAATTTATCCGCAATATAAAAACAAATTTTGTATACTTTTTAGCAATGCCGTCAATAATCATATTACTGCAAAAATCACAAAAAAAGGCAAAATCACGTAAAATGATATTAAGAACGGTAGAATCGGAACAAAAATACAAAATGATAAAACGCGGAGAATTATATTATGCCGACCTAAGCCCCGTAGTAGGGAGCGAACAAGGCGGCATACGCCCTATTTTAGTAGTTCAAAACGACACGGGAAATAAGTATAGCCCGACTATAATAGCGGCGGCAATTACCAGCCAACTTAATAAGGCAAAGTTGCCAACTCACATAGAACTGCCCGCAAAAGAGGTTGGGCTTGCTAAAAATTCCGTGATTTTACTAGAACAAATACGCACGCTCGATAAAAAACGGTTAAAAGAACGCATAGGCGAACTGCCGCCCTTAAAAATGAAAAAGGTTGACGCCGCACTTATGATAAGTTTAGGATTTGAAACCTATTTTAACAACAGTCAACCCGTATAACCCCTACCCCGTTTTGCTAACAAAAAGCAATAAAAACTCGCCGCCTAAAAATTTTGGGCGGCGTTGTTCTATACGTTTGCGTTATCTTTAGACAGCAAAAGCGATTTTTCCGTATTGTATCTCTCCACTGCTTTAACGTACTTTTCAGACAGTTGCAACGTATACCTTTGTTTTTCTTCGTAAGAAAGTTTGTCGAATTCTTCTTTGTCGGTAAGCCTTCCAAGAGCGTTAGAAACTTCGCCTTCCGTATCTAAAATCGATTTTACCTTTTGATAAAACTCTTCGTTTTCGTTCTGTGAATTTTTAATATCGTTTGCAATGCGCTGAGAATAGTACTCTTTTACTTTAGACGCTGAAATCCCCTGTTTTTCCGCCCGTTCTAACTGCAAGTCTAAGTCTCTCTTATAATCCTGCCAAAATCCGTTTTTAAGGCGGTTTTTAGCTTCTTTACAATACTGTTTTAACGTTTTTTCTTCGTAGTTCATAATTTCCCCCGTTGTTTATCTAAAATTTCGACATATTTCGCCCGCAAAAAAGAAAACCTACCGACTTTATCTTCGGTAGGTTTTAGATTATCCTTTTATGCTTCTTTTTCTAGCTGCTTCGGATTTCTTTTTTCTTCTGACAGAAGGGCTTTCGTAAAATTCTTTTTTACGCATATCGCCGATTATACCGTCTCTAGAACATTTTCTTTTAAAACGTCTTAAAGCGCTGTCGAGATTTTCGTTTTCGCCGACTCTTACCGTACTCATTTTTCTTCAACCCTCCTTTGCCCTGTGGCAGTTAGTAAAATTTAACTCTAAAAGTATACTTTACTCTACAAAAATTGTCAACGGTTTTTAAGCGAATAAATACAATTTTTTATTTATTCGGCTACTTCTTCCTCTTCTTCCACGTCTAGCATTGCTTCTATTGCAACGTCTATTTCGTCTGCATTGCAACCCGTTTCTTTATCTTTTAAGAAAATATAATAAACGGCAATGGCTATCGCTAAAATTCCATACGCAACGCCGACTACCAACATTCCGTACTTATCAAACGCCCTTATCCCCGTTTCTTCGCTTGCGGGGAAAATCAAGTTTATTACACCGAAAACTTCTATCACGGCAATCAAAATAGGCGAAACGTATTTAATCATCACTGCAAATATTTTGCCGAACTTGCCTAGTTTTAATCCGTCTTCTTCTAATCCCCTATATAGGTGCATAGGACTAAACGCTTCTTTGGGCTTTGACGCCTTAACGATAAACCAACCCAAAGCAATGCAAGAACCCAACGCACAAACGGGCATTAAAACGGTGTTTGTTATATCATCTATAAACGTTAATAAATCTTTACCTAAGATTTGAAGAATATTCTCCCCGTTTATACTATACCCCAAAGATATGCTAATCGGCACGGACAAGGCAAAGCAAATTAAAGAAACGATTAAAATTGCTTTTTTTCTGTGTATTCTAAATTTTTGAATAACAAACTGCGTGACAACTTCTAACAAAGATATAACGGAAGTAAGCGCCGCAATAACGACCATTCCGAAGAACAAGAATGATACAATTTTGCCAAAAGAGCCTAAAGTTTCAAAAACCAACGGCATAGATTGAAACAAAAGCATTATGCCTTGAACCTTTAATTCTCCACCGTTTATCGCCTGATAGTGATAAACCGAAGGGAAAATTGCAAGCCCCGCAAGAAGCGCAACCATTGTATCAAAAACGCATATCATAACGGCAGATCTGCCTATCTTTATATTTTTGCCTGCATAAGAGCCGTACGATACCATTATTCCCATACCGAGAGACATAGAAAAGAATGCCTGACTCATTGCCGCAAGAATGCCTTCAAACCCTAAAGCGGAAAAATCCGGATTAAGATAAAAAGACAAGCCTTCTGCAACGCCTTCTCCAAGACACAAGCAATAAACCACTATAAGAACGAGAATAATAAATAAAGCGGGCATTAAAACCTTGCTTGCCTTTTCTATGCCGCCTTTTACCCCCCCCATTACTACTACGAGTGCAAGGACGATAAATATTCCCGTATAAAGTATTACTTCTCCTATATTGCCGGTAAACGATTGCAAGATGGCAGAATTAGATTCAAAAGAATTCATCGTATACTTTACGGTATATCCGCCCAAAATCGAATAATAGCAGATTATCAAAAGCGGAATGATTATAGAAAAGAGCCCCAACCACCCTAAATGTTTATTAGCCTTTTTCATTGCGGTAATGGGATTTGCTTGTGCACGCTTTCCCAAATACATTTCCGCAATCATAACGATAGAGCCTATCACAAGCACGCTTAGTATGTAAACGAATACGAAAGCCGCACCGCCGTTGGCGCTTGTTTTATACGGGAAACTCCAAAGATTGCCCAGCCCTACCGCAGAACCTGCCGCCGCTAGAATAAAGCCTATACCGCTGGCAAATCCGTTTCTCTTTTTTGCTTTTTCCATTGAAATACCTCAATTAAAATAATAACTTTATTATTCTATAATTTTTATCGCTTTTTGTCAATAATAAAGCAACAAAAAAGCGGCGCATTACAAAACGCCGCTAAATATTTTTTATACAATCAAAAGTTATCCAAAGCATAAAACCGCTTACTTAAATAAATACAAAATTAGCAAACAAAATATTTTATGCCGTTTTATCAGCCGTTAAGCGGGTGTCCAACCCATTTTTTGACCGGATAAAACGTGAATATGCAAATGGAACACGGTTTGTCCTGCATCGTCTCCCTGATTTATAACCAAACGGTAGCCGTTCTCTAACCCCAACTCTTTTTTAAGCGTGGGAATCTTTATAAGGCATTTTCTTACCATTTCGCTTTGCTCTTCCGTCATATCCGCCAAAAGCTTAAAATGGCTTTTAGGAATACACAAAAAGTGGTTTTTTGCTTTGGGGTCTATATCTTTTATGATAATCATATCTTCATCTTCGTACATTTTAGTAGAAGGTATTTCCCCTTTGATTATTTTACAAAACAAACAGTCTTCCATAATTTTTCTCCTTTTTTGTTATATAATTTCGGCAACAACGCCGTCTTTATAAAGCGATAAAACTTTTACCGTTTTCATTTGGTTTTTATCCTTTTTGCCCTTAACGTATACCCTTACGTAATTTTCGGAATAGCCTTCTAAATAACCGTCTTTTTCTTCTTCAAACAAAACGCTTAAATTTTTACCTATAAATTTATTTAAAAAGTTTGTTTTACACTCTTTTTTCTTTTGCAAAAGAAGGTGCAATCTCTCTTTTTTTATTTCGGGCGGTAAATCTTTCATTTTATAAGCAACCGTCCCCTTTCTTTTAGAAAAGGCAAACGGGTGAATATCCGAAAATTTTACTCTATCTATCAATTCCAGCGTTTTATTAAAATCCTCTTCCGTTTCCGTAGGGAAGCCCGCAATCACGTCAGTAGTAATTCCTGCGTCAGGAAAAAACTTTCTTATAAGGTCGGCTTTTTGCGCAAATTCTTTTGCGGTGTAATGCCTGTTCATACTTTTTAACACGTTATCCGAACCGGACTGCAAAGAAAGATGAAAATGCGGTGCAAAATTATTTAACTCTTTTAACGCACTCAAAAATTCTTCGTCTATAACTCTAACTTCTAAAGAGCCTAGTCTAATTCTACAATCAACGCCCTTTAACGCCTTTATAAGCCCCGTAAGCCCGCTCTCCCCGTAATCGTATGCAGAAAGATTTATTCCGTTAATAACGGCTTCTTTGGGGCTTAAAACGCTTATCTCGTTTAATATCGATTCGTGGCTCCTGCTGCGGCTTCTTCCCCTTAAATAAGGTATCACGCAGTAAGAACAAAAATTATTACAGCCGTCCTGCACTTTTACATACGTTCTCGTTCTAAGTCCGCTTGCGGGTAAAAGCTCTTCAAACTCTTTGGGTTCTTCGCTTATCAAAACGCCGTCTTTATCCAGCATTTCTAAAATTTTATCTTTAGAAAAAGTGCCCGTAATCAATTTTGCGTTTTGTTTATCGGTAAAATTATTAGGATTTTTTTGACAAGCACAGCCCGTAAAATAAACGGGGGCGTTAGGATTTAATTTTGCCACTCTGCTTGCCGTTTGTCTAGACTTTTTTTCCGCTTCGGCAGTCACTGCGCAAGTGTTTACTATATACAAGTCCGCCGGTTCAAGTTTGTCGCTTACCTCGTATCCCCGCTCTTTTAAGCCGGTAATAAGAGAATCACTTTCACACTCGTTTACCTTGCAGCCCAACGTAAAAACAACTGCTTTCATAAACTCTTTTCCATAACGAGAGCCGACCACTCGCCCTTAATCTTTTCTTCTACAAAAGTGAATCCGTTATCTAAATATGCAGATTTTACCTTTTCAAGTCTGTCCGCAAGAATTCCGCTTAAAACAATAGTGCCTTTTTCCGTAAGATTATTCCCTATAAACGGTGCAAACGCAATCAAAACTTCCGCCATAATATTGCAAACGATTACTTGCCCTTTCACGGTATTGTCGTCTAAAAGGTTTTTTAATAAAACCGTGCCGTTATGCACGCCGTTTATTTGCATATTCTTTTCCGTTGCGGTGATAGCGCACTCGTCTATATCGGTTAAAATAACCTTATCCGCACCAAGTTTGCTTGCGGCAATCCCTAAAATACCGCTTCCGCAACCAACGTCTAACACGGTGTCGTTTTTACGCACGTATTTTTGCAAAAATTCAACGCACATAGAAGTGGTTTCGTGCTCGCCCGTGCCAAACGCCATATTAGAACCGATAAGAACTTTTATCTCGTTTTCTTTAGCGGCGTAATCTATCCATTCCGGAACAATCACAACGTTGTTGATATGTATCGGCTTAAAGTGCTCTTTCCACGTTTTTTTCCACTCGTCCCCGTCTACCGCTCTTTTATTAGTCTCTAAACTGCCCAAATCAAAGGGACAAACGCTTTTAAGTTCTATTATCTTTTTTTCTATTTCTCCTATCAAAGAGCGATCTTCTTCTTTTACGTAGCCCTTTACTAAAACGGTTTTATCTTCTTTTAACACGTCTTCGTCTATATAGTCCCACGTTTTTCCCGTGCGGGATAATTCCACAACGTCGTTAAAATCGTTTATGGCAACGCCGCCGTCCGTATAATCCCACAAAAGATCGCTTATAAGTTCACTGCCTTCGTGAGTGGTGTGTATGGTTAATTCTATATATTTACTCATAATCAGTCCGCATACGGATTTTTGCCGTACATACTCTCTATATTATCTTTATATTGCTTCATTTGCGGGCATTGTTTTATATCCGAATCACTGTCAAACCCTAAAATCGCCGCCTTTTGCTTTTGAGTTATTTTAGACGGGATTTCCACCGTTACGATTATATAAAGATCGCCCGTCCCGCGGGAGGATTTTATACCCTTTCCACGAACGAAAAACGTTTTTCCGCTTTGAGTCCCTTCTGGTATGGTGTATTCAAACACGTCGTCTATCAACGGAATTTTAACCTTTCCGCCCATTATCGCCGTTTTGATACTAACGGGAACTTCTACGTATAAATCAAAGTTCTTTCTCTTAAACACCTTGCTAGGTTCAACTTTCATCACCACGATAAGGTCGCCTGCCGCACCGCCGTTTTTACTTGCTTCGCCAAATCCGGCTTTTCTTATATAACTGCCGGTATCCGCACCCGCAGGTATATCCAAAGTGAGTTTCGTTGATTTTTTAACGTATCCTTTTCCTTTACAATCGGGGCACGCTTCAATAATCTTTTTACCCGTTCCCTTACATTCTTCACAGGGTTTAACGGATACGGAACGGAAAAATCCGTTGTTTTGGGTATACTGTACCTGTCCTGTTCCGCCGCAACGTTCGCACGTTTTATAAGCAGTGCCGTTTTTTGCACCCGTGCCTTTGCAAGAAGAACAAGGTTCATTTCTAGTGTAAACTATTTCTCTTCTGCAACCTTTCGCCGCATCTAAAAAAGAAAGCGACAACTCTATGGTAATATCTTCTCCGCGAGATTTTGTTTGCGCCCTAGTTCTTGAAGAGCCGCCGAAACCGCCGAAAATATCCCCAAAAATATCTTCGAAGCCACCGAAGCCACCGAAGCCACCGCTTCCGCCAAAGCCGCCGAAACCGCCGTTGCCGCCGCCGAAACCGGGGTGTTCTTGTTCGTAGTCGTATTGTTTTCTCTTTTTTTCGTCAGACAAAACCTCGTTTGCTTCGTTGATTTCTTTAAACTTTTCCGCACACTCTTTATCCCCCGGGTGCAAATCCGGATGGTATTTTTTCACCAAAGTTCTATACGCTTTTTTTATGTCGTCTGCAGAAGCGTTTTTATCAACGCCCAGAGTCTCGTAATAATTTTTAGCCATTTTTATTCCTTAATTTTAGCATAAACTGAAAGGCAGAATTCTGCCTTTCAGTGTGCCTTTTTATAATTGTATTATTAAATATTAGCCTTGGTGAAATTCCGTATCTCCGGTGTTATCTCCGCCTTGCGCACCGTTTTCTCCACCTTGCGCAGCACTTTGATATACCTTTGCAAAGATTTCTTGAGATACCTTAGAAAGATTTTCAAACGCAGCATCCATCTTGTCTTTATCATTAGTTTCTAATTCTGCCTTTGCGGTTTTTACTTCTTCTTCTAATTTAGCCTTGTCTTCTTCGGTAATCTTATCGCCTAAATTTTTTACGGATTTTTCTACGGTGAAAATCATACCGTCTAGTCTGTTTTTAGAATCAACCGCTTCTTTACGCTTTTTGTCTTCTTCTTCAAATTGTTTTGCTTCGTTAACGGCTTTTTCTATATCCGCATCCGAAAGGTTGGTAGAAGACGTGATCGTAATGTTTTGAGATTTGCCCGTTCCCATATCTTTTGCGGAAACGTTTACTATACCGTTTGCATCTATATCGAACGTCACTTCTATTTGGGGTATTCCACGGGGTGCGGGAGCAATTCCTACTAATTCAAATCTACCCAAGGTTTTATTGTCTCTTGCGAATTCTCTTTCACCTTGTAAAATATGAATGTCAACTTGAGTTTGGTTATCCGCCGCCGTAGAGAATATTTGAGATTTCTTTACGGGAATAGTGGTGTTTCTTTCGATAAGTTTAGTGCATACTCCGCCTAAAGTTTCTATTCCGAGAGATAGCGGGGTGACGTCTAAAAGCAACACGTCTTTAACTTCGCCGGACAAAACACCGCCTTGAATAGCCGCACCGATTGCAACACATTCATCGGGGTTGATTCCCTTAAAGGGTTCTTTACCGGTCACTTTTCTTACTTCGTCTATAACTGCGGGAATTCTTGTAGAACCGCCGACCAATATTACCTTATCTATATCAGAATAAGAAAGTTTTGCATCTTCCATTGCCTTTTTTAGCGGAATAAGCGTTTCTTCTACCAAATCTTTGGTAAGAGCATCGAATTTTTGTTTGCTTAAATCAACGTCTAAGTGTTTAGGTCCGGTTGCATCTGCGGTGATAAAAGGAAGGTTAACGTTGGTAGTGCTCATACCGGAAAGTTCTATCTTTGCCTTTTCAGCCGCTTCCTTTAATCTTTGCATTGCAAGTTTATCTTTAGCAAGGTCTATACCTTCTTTTGCCTTAAATTCGGAAACGAGATATTCCATAATTCTGTTATCAAAATCGTCACCGCCGAGTTTGCAGTTTCCGTTAGTTGCCAAAACTTCAAATACACCGTCGCCTATTTCCATAATAGAAACGTCGAACGTGCCGCCACCAAGGTCGTATATTATAACCTTTTGGTTTTTGCCTTCTTTATCTAGTCCGTAAGAAAGAGCCGCAGCCGTAGGTTCGTTTATTATACGCAAAACGTTTAATCCTGCAATTTTTCCTGCGTCCTTAGTTGCCTGACGTTGACTGTCAGAAAAATATGCGGGGCAAGTAATTACGGCGTCAGTCACGGTGCCGCCTAAATAACTTTCCGCATCTTTCTTTAATTTAGAAAGTATCATTGCGGAAATTTCTTGCGGAGTGTAATCCTTTCCGTCTATACCTACCTTATAGTTTTCTCCCATATGTCTTTTTATAGAAGAAACAGTTCTGTCTGCGTTAGACACTGCCTGACGTTTTGCGGTTTGACCTACCAAACGGCTGCCGTCTTTTTGGAATGCCACAACGGACGGGGTTGTTCTTGCGCCTTCCGCATTTGCTATTACAACGGGTTCACCGTTTTCCATAACGGCTACGCACGAGTTCGTCGTTCCTAAATCGATACCTATAGTTTTCATAATTATATCCTCCTAAAATTATATGCTTATTTTATTACGCTTACTTTAGCGTATCTAATTATCTTGTCTTTTAATTTATATCCCTTTTGAAATACCTGTTTGATCGTGTCGCTTTCTTCGCCTTCTTCTTTTTCAGCCTGCATTATCGCTTCCGCAAAATCCGGACTAAAAACTTCGCCAACGGGATTTATCTCAGAAACGTCCATATTCTTTAACGTTTCGTCGTACTTCTTTTTTAAGAGTTTCAATCCTTCTAAAGTCTTTTCGTCCGAAACCATAGAAATAGCTATATCCAAATTATCTCCTACGGGAAGAATTTTAAGTATTGCGTCCGCTTGACCTTCTCCGTAAGCATCCGTATACAACTTTGCGTTTCTCTTTTTGTAATTGTCGAATTCCGCAACGTTTCTCATCCACTTATCTTTGTAATCTTCACAAAGATTTTTTGCGTCTTCCAATTCTTTTTTTAGCGCTTCGGTTTCGCTTTCAACCTTTTCGCAAGTTTCTTCTTTTATTTCTTCTTGCTTTTTTTCCTTATCCATTTACTCACCGCCTTTACCTGTTGTTTTTTATCACGTCTTCTAAAATCTTACCTACGCCTTCTAAAACGGATACTACCTTTTGATAGTCCATTCTAAGAGGTCCTATAACGCCGTACGTGCCCAAATTTACGCCGCTTGCAGAATAACTTGCCGTCACCAAAGAATATTCTCCGTTAGTCTTTCCGTCTTCTCCGCCGACCGTAATTTTTATCTCTATATCGTCGTTATCGCTTGTAAGCAAATCCGCAAGCCTGTCTTTACTGGTCACCACCGATAAAAAATTTTTAACCTTTTCGGAATCGTTATATTCCGGATGATTTAATATTTTTCCTTCACCTTTTATTATAACGTCTTCCGCTTTGTTTTCTATATAATCTTCTATTGCGTCTATTATGCCTTCAAAAATGTCTTTATATGCTTCGAATTCTTGGGAAATCCTATCCGATAAACTAGATATTTCACCAAGTTTTTTTCCCACGACAAGTTTGCCTAAAAGTTCGCTTGCTTCTGTAATCTGCCCGTCCGTCATACTCTCCGGAACACTTATAAATTTATCCCTAATAAGAGCGGACTCCGTTACTATTAAAAGAAGCGCTTGATTTTTTTTGTTGCGAAACATATCCATCTTTAACACTACGTCTTCTTGGCTGTGCGTGGGGCACGCTATAGAAGTGTAATCAGTAAGTTCGCTTATTACCTTTACGGCGTTTTGCACAACCTGCTCTAAATTATCCGCATGGTTTTCAAAAGCGTTTTTTATAACTCCAAGTTCTTTGCCCGTAAGTTTGCTTTTGTCCATAAGTTCCGTAACGTATAATTTATACGCTTCCACGGAAGGAACTCTTCCGCTAGAAGTATGAAGTTGAGATAAAAACCCCATCTCCTCTAACCCCGCCAGTTCGCTTCTTATGGTTGCAGAACTTAAATCTGGAAGATATTTTTCGGTTATACTTTTGCTGGATACCGGTTGTGCGGTTGATATATAATCGTCCACAACGTATTGCAAAATTTTCTTTTTTCTGTCCGAAAGTTTCATCAACTCTCTCCTTGGCAATTCTTTTGGGTTTTTGTTAGCACTCTTGCCGTTTCAGTGCCAACTTTCGAGTCAATTCTACTCTTATATCCTTTGTTTGTCAAGGGTTTTAGGACATTTTTTATAAAATATTTTTTAATCTTTTTTTACAAAATAAAATCTCCGCTTTATTACTTGTTTTTTAAGCAAAGCGTATCATTATATCAAAACTAAAAAAAGGCAAGAAACAACTCTTGCCTTTTTACCTTTTATATATTCATCAAAGTTTTTTATCGAAATTTTCTTTATCAACGTACTCTATTTTCATAGAGATGAATGCGGAATATCGCCTTTTTAATATAGAAATATCTCTCATAGTAAAAAACTTTACGTCGGTCGCTTCCCATAAAAGCACCCACGCAACTATATCCACTACTTCCGCCCATATAGCGCTTCCGAATCTATACCCTATAAAAATAGACGCCGCAAGCACAAGCACGCCGAATAACGCCATAAAAAGCGCCATAACGTTGTATCTTTTTCTTTTACATTCGTTTTCCAGATAACGCTTTTCGTAATATTCTTTTATTGCGCTTTTATATACTACTTTTTCTTTATCGTCTATACAATCGCTGTAAACGCGAAGCGTCAACTCTTCGTTAGGATTAAGCGAAAAGGTGCTGTTTTCTAAAAATTCCGCAACTTCTCCGCTTATCATAGGTGTTTCGCTATCGGAAAATACGGACAAAAAATTGCTGTCGTCGGCAACTTTCATTTTTACCACCACACGCCCTTCTTCGTCCCTTTCTCTCTCTTTATCTACAATCTTTAATAATTTTTGTTTGGCTTTTTTCATTTGTATAAAACCTCATCACGGTTTTTATTTTCTAACCGCTCCGTTTCCGTTCACAATAAATTTGGTAGTCGTAAGCGCTTTCAGCCCCATAGGTCCGCGTGCGTGAAGTTTTTGCGTTGCTATACCTATCTCCGCACCCAAGCCGAAAACAAACCCGTCCGTAAACCTTGTAGAAGCGTTTACGTATACGGAAGAAGAATCTATCAGTCTTGTAAACTTATCCGCATTATCTTTATTTTCCGTAATAATGGCTTCAGAGTGGTGCGTGCTGTGTTGGTTTATATGTTTAATCGCTTCGTCTAAACTGTCAACCGTTTTTACGGAAATTACAGGCCCGCCGTACTCCGTATAAAAGTCTTCTTCCGTTGCCAAAACCCCGCCTATCACTTTTTGTGCACGCTCGTCCGAACGGATTTCCACGTTCTTTTCGGACAGTTTGTTTTTTATTAACGGCAAAACGGACGCTAAAATTTTAGAATGTATCACCAAAGATTCGCAGGCGTTGCACACGCTGTATCTTTGTGTTTTTGCATTGAATATCACGTCCGCCGCCATTTGCGGATTTGCAAACTCATCAACGTAAACGTGGCAGTTCCCAGTTCCCGTTTCTATAATGGGAACGGTGGCTTCTTGCAATGCTGATTTAATAAGCGAAGCGCCGCCGCGCGGAATTAACAAGTCTAAATAACCGTTCATTTTCATAAATGCAAGCGTAGTTTCTCTAGAAGTATCTTCAATCAAATTCACGGCGTTTTCATTTACTCCGCACTCTTTTAACGCACTCTTTATTACGCACACCATAGCCTTGTTGCTGTTTATCGCATCGCTTCCGCCTTTTAATATTACGGCGTTTCTAGTTTTAAAACAAAGTGCAAAGGCATCTGCCGTAACGTTTGGGCGTGCTTCGTAAATCATACCCACAACGCCGAAAGGAACTCTTTTTTGAACTATCTTTATGCCTTGCTCTTTATTTGTAAAAGAATATACCTCTTCTCCTACGGGCGAATTTAGCAAAGCAACTTGTTCAATTCCAGTGGCAACGCCCTCTATCACTTTATTAGAAAGCAAAAGCCTGTCTATAAAGCCTTCCGGTTTTCCTTTTTTTACAGCCGCTTCTATATCGATAGCGTTTTGTTCTTTTAAATATGCCGCTTTTTCTCGTATTTTTTTTGCCGTTAATTTTAGTGCTAAATTTATCGTTTCTTCACTTAAATCAAGCAATGCGCCGACAGACTCTTTTGCCGACTTACCTATCAACTCTAATTCTGTCATATTTTTATCTCCTTTTAAAATCAAAAGTAATAATACGTTTTATTTTATAAAAAAAAGCCTTTCTCGCCCTAAACGCCTTTACTCTTTTTATCCTTTTTTTATCGTTAGAATACAGTTTTTTTACTTCTTTTATATAATTTTCGTCTAAAACGTCTATATACCTTTTACCGCGGTAAAATCCCGCCATGACGCCGACTATTTGCTCTTCTAAAACCTTTTCTTTACTATCTAAACCGTCGCCCATAAAAACGTACCCGTCTTGCAAAATACCTACCACCCTGTGCAAAACGTAAGTGCCGTCCTTTCTTAAATACAGTGCAACGTCCATCTCTTTAAGGCGTTCCGTTTTAGGCAAAACAACCACGCTTTGTTTTGCGTGTTTTAAGGTTGGCCACATACTTGTTCCGCCGGGAACAAAGGCTATCACCCCGTTTTTATTAAGTTCGGTTTTATAATCTACGCAACCCATATAAAATATTATATATCACTTTTTTTATTTTGTAAATAAAAAACTCTCGTCAAAATTTTATCCGTTTTTAAAATAGCAAAACGAACCGAAAAGCCTTTTCCGGTTCGTTTTAATTTTATCGTAATCCTTCTAAACGGTTTGTTTTCACCGTTTATCGGTATCCAACAAATTACACGCCTTTTTTTCTTCCTAAATCGGTGTTATCCGTTTTTCTGTCCCTTAACGATTTTTCTGCGGATTGTTTAACTTCGTAGCGATAGTCTTTTCCGTTTTTCCCTATATACTTTTCTATCACTGCATGAGAAGCAACTTGATTTATCGATGAATTTACCTGTCTTTGATACTTAAAAAAGTCTGCACCGTCAGGCAAGTCGTCTACGGGAATGGTGTCTTCTTTATAGCCGGTAAGCCTTACGTCGTTCATAACTTTTCTCACGTATTCCTTATTATCGTGCAGTTTGATTAAACTGGGAAATTCCACTGTTGGAAACAATTGTTCAAATGTTCTGCCTTCGTACTTATAAAGCATATCGGAAGCGATTTTTAAATGTTTTAATTCTTGCTCGAAATGCTCTTCCCAAACTCTTTTTATATAGCCGTCCGATTCGTCTTGAATACAAGAATAATACAAATAGCACTCCGTATACTCGTGCATTACCCAGTGCTCTAGCCACGTGCAGGCGGGGTCTAACAAACTGCCGTATCCTGTCACATGTTGTTCTTCTATCATTGCTATTTCAGAATAAAGTTTTCTGCCTTGCTCCGAATGGTAAAGGTTTGCCACGTTCATATAGTAGTTCATTGTCTGTTGTTCCGCCGCCGTAATTATCATTGTGTTTAATCTCGTAGTTAATTCGTCTCTCCAGTCGTTTATATAATGGCGAACGTCGTCGTGCGGGTGGCGGTGCTCGGAAACGGTAGGTCTACCCGGCGTGATTTCCGTATATCCGCCAACCAAAACCTCGCCTTTTATACCTTCTTCCATATCTAATAAATCGCTATATCTATACAGATGGTCAAAGTCTTCTAAAAGGGCAAAATCAAGCTGTTTTTTCACAAAAGATTTGGGTTCTTTTATTGCCATTTCGGCAGTTAAGTCCACCGCTAATTGTTCGTATGCGATAGTCGTTTCCAAAATAGTTTCGTTAATGGGGCGCAAAGACGATATCCTTTTTTGCTGTTGTTGTTCTTGTCTTCTCACTTCCGCAAGCGCACGGCGTATGTCGTTGTTTAAACAATGTCTATGAAAGTTATGCATAAACCAATTAGACTCAAACTCCGTGCCGTTCATCAATATAACCCTAGCCTTAGTGTAGGGGGCTGCAGTTTTTTTATCGTAGGGTTTTAAAGATAAGTTTGCCCAACTTACATAGTTGATTTTCGTGTCTTTTGGTAGTTCCTTAAACGGGTTCATAAAAATCCTCCTTTTTATTTGTTTATATTGTTTTACCCGTTTAACTTTTTTTAATACAACCTGCATAAAAAAACGAAAAATTTTTAGTTTTAATTTTTGCAAAACAAACAATTACCCTATAGAATGATAAATATATAACGTAAAACAAAAAAAGAGCATAAAGTTTTCCTTTATACTCTAATCTTAGTAGCATTGTTAAATCAATTTTTTTGGTCGTTTTTCCGTTCTTTTTTACTTATAACACACCGTGCTACGTAATAAGTAGTGCCTACTATTATAAGCGTAGCCGCAACTCCGCCGAAATCTATCCATACGTCTAGTAAAGAAGAACCTCTTGCCGAAAATAACTGAATAGTTTCGTCCGTCACCGCAACGAAAAACCCTACGACCGCTATAAACAATACCGTTTTAATGTTATACTTTTGCAATGTCAAAAACAATGCGTTTAATTCTAATCCCAAAACGAAAAACTCTCCGCCGTGCGCCAACTTTCTAAAAGCGCCGTGCGTGATAACGTTTTCTCCGAAAAGAAAATCCAATACTTTGCGTGCCGCACCGTAAACCGTTTGAGACTCTTGCGAAGAGTTGCCTATATCGAGAAAAGAATTTCCCCAAATAAAGCCCACCGTGCAAAACAATAAAACACAAATTATCGAAATGCCGATTTTCCTTTTTTTACTCATAACGCACCGTTTTAATTTCTTAAAGATTTTTCGGTTAAAAGCGCAATCCGTTCCGCAACCGATTTTTTAAAATCTCTTTTACTAAACTTGATAGCCCAATTTTGCTCTCTTACTATGCCGGGCACGTTTATTCTGTAATCTCCGCCGCATAACAATGCATCTTGAAGAGGAAGAATAAATAAATCCGCCTTGCATAAAAAGCCTAATTCAATAATGCTCTTTGCTATCGTCTCCGGCGTTTTCGCTTCTCTCCTAATCTTAAATTCGCATAGAGACGAATTTACGCCCTTTACCAAATTGTTGTAATCCCATTCGGAAGAATTCTCTATAAGCCCTATAAGCGTATCGTTATCGTGAGTTCCCGTGTAGCAAACAGAATTTTCGTTTATTCTCTCCGGCAAATATAAATTTCCCGTTTCTCCGTTAAAAGCAAAAGATAAAACTTTCATTCCGGGATAGCCGGTAAACTCTAAAAGTTCTCTCACCCCGTCGTCTATAATACCAAGGTCTTCCGATATTATCTTATCCCTGTCTATTTCTTTATGAACGGCGTTAAAAAGCTGAACGCTGGGTACTTCTATCCATTCGCCGCAAGTAGCGTCTTTTGCACCGTAATCTACTTCATAAAACCTGTCAAGTCCGCGGAAATGATCTATTCTTAAATAATCAACTATGGATAGCGCGCTTTTAAGCCTGTTTATCCACCAAGAAAATCCGTCCTTTTCGTGAACGGCGTAATCGTAAACGGGGTTGCCCCAAAGCTGACCTTTTTGACTAAAATAATCCGGCGGAACACCTGCAACTTTTTTGGGCGTAAAATTATCGTTAAGCTTAAAAAGTTGCGGATTAACCCAAACGTCTACACTGTCTAGTGCAACGTAAAGCGGCATATCGCCCATTATGAAAACGCCGTTTTTGTTAGCGTACTTTTTTAATTTAAGCCACTGTTTTTTTGCAACGAATTGCAAAAAATGCCAAAACAAAACTTCTTCTTTATTTTGTTTTTCAAACTCGGCAAGAGCGCTCTCTTCCCTATGCCTTAATTCGCTTTCCCACTCGTAAAAAGGTTTATGCTCGGTTTTTATCTTTATTGCGGAAAACAAAGCGTAGTCTCTATATTCTCCGCTTTTTACAAACTTTTTGAATGAAGAATTATTTTTGTCAAAACGGCTAAACGCCTTTCTTAAAATAGGGTATCTTATTTGATACAACTTGCCGTAGTCTATATATTTTCCTTCTATAACAGCGCTTTTTAAATCCGACGCGGAAATTAAGCCTTCTTCTTTTAACGTTTCTAAACTTATAAAATACGGATTAAAAGAATAAGAGCAAACCGATGAATACGGGGAATTTCCGTAGCCCGTTTGAACCAAAGGTAAAATTTGCCAAACGCTTTGCTTTGCGCTTTTTAAGTAATCTATAAAATCATATGCTTCTTGCCCGAAACTGCCGATTCCGTACTTGCTCGGCAACGAAAAAACGGGCAAAAGAATTCCGCTTTGTCTTTTCATATATATTCCTTTATTTTTTCTTGTGTTAATTTTATTGCTTAACGGAACCGTTTTGCAAAGAAAGGTATTCTTCCGCTTCTTTTACGCCGAACAGTTCTCTTATCGGTCCGTCCTTTCTCTTAGCGGCGAAAACCGTAAAAATTATAGCCACAACAACGCCTAAAACCGCAGTGATTATCACCGTTAAATAATCCCACTGATTGCCTATCGCCACTTTTACGGAAGGATCTAAAATAAGCCCGCCCACGTCATAAATAAAATGTAAAGCAATAGCGGAATAAATATTTCCCGTGGCAATTAAAGATATGCCGCACATTGCGCCTATTAAAAACGAATACCCTATTTGTAAAACCGTTGCCCCAACGCTTTGCCCGCCTATCAAATTTAATATATGCGACAATCCAAACAACGCCGAAGATAGCGCCACGGAAAAGAATACTCTGTGTTTTTTATCTTTTAATAATACGTAGCAAAGCGGAAAAATAATACCGCGAAAAGTTATTTCTTCGTATAAACCGATAGAAAAACAATAAAAAACGTAAACGACAATATGCCCGCCGTCCGCATAAATATCTACGTTTCCTTTTAAAGTACCTATAACGGGAAAGTTATTTATAGCAACGGCTAGTGCGGGAATAAGCAATAAATAGTATTTTATATTAAACGATTTTGTAAATATCTTGCCAAACCCGTACTTAAATATAAAAATCACCGCTATTGCCGACAGAATAATTCTTAAAACGCTTACAGCCACCATTGCGGATACGCTTTTATCTTCTATAAAAAAATCCGTTATTCTATTAAAAGGCAAAGATACAAGCCCCAAAGTAAACAGCATTACGATTACTATATGCCACAGCGGTGCTTTATAAGCATCTTTTTTTAGCGGATTCATAAGGCGTATCCCCCGTCCGCAGTGATTATTTGACCTGTTATAAAATCCGCCTTTTCGGAGCACAAAAAATATACTAATTCGGCAATCTCTTGCGCTGTCCCCAGTCTTCCGAGCGGCGTTTGATTTTTCAATTCTTGAATCTCGGATTGATTGAACCTAGAATTCATTTTAGTATCTATCACGCCGGGGCAAACGCAGTTAACGTTTATTCCGCAAGGCGCAACTTCTTTTGCAAGCGCCTTTGTAAGCCCTATAATAGCCGCTTTGCTTGCCGAATAAGCCGTTTCCATACAAGCGCCCACACTTCCCCATATAGAAGACACGTTGACTATTTTTCCGCTTTTTTTCTCTATCATACCTTTTAAGCAAAACCTAGACAGGTAAAAAGCAGAGTCAACGTTTACGCTAAAAATATCTTTCCATTCTTTATCACTGGTATCGGACAAAAGTTTATAAAGGTCTGCACCGGCGTTGTTCACCAAAACGTTGATATGCTTAAAACTTTTAGATAAATTGTCCAGTGCGTTTTCTACGCTTTTTTTGCAAGTAAAATCACAGCAAAAAGGATAAAAATAATCTAAAACACCTTCGTTTAAAAGTTCGGTTTTAAATTTTTCCATCTCTTCTTTTCCGTTATTATATTGTCCGCAAACAAAATAACCGTTTTTTAAAAAAATTTTGGCTATCTGTTTTCCTATTCCGCCGCTCACACCGGTAATCAACGCAACCTGCATTTTATTTCCCCTAAAATTTACTATACCCGCAAAAAAATTTGCGGGTACGGTTTCTATAAGTCAAAAGATAATCAGCCTTTTACACGTTCCATGTATTCGCCCGTTCTCGTATCAACTCTGATAAGTTCGCCTTCGTTAACAAACATAGGAACTTGAATTTTTGCGCCGGTTTCTAAAACAGCGTCCTTCGTGGCGTTGGTTGCGGTATTTCCCTTTACGGAAGGATCCGCTTGAACTACTCTTAAAGTCACAAAGTTTTCACATTCAACGGAGAAAGCCGCTCCCTTATAAAACTTAACTACAACGTTATCGTTTTCTTTGATGTATTGAAGAGCGTCTTCTACTTGCTCATAGTTAAGCGGGGTAAGATTAAACTCTTGGTCCATAAAGTAGTAAAGTTCGCCGTCGTTATAAGAATAAGTCATATTCTTGGTTTCGATATGTGCTTCTTGAACCTTTTCGGTGGGGTTCCAAGTTTTTTCTAAAACCGCACCCGTCACAACATTTTTCATTTTGGTTCTTACGAAAGCCGCTCCTTTACCGGGTTTAACGTGTTGGAAATCTACTATGGTGTAAATTCCGCTTTCGTATTCAAAAGTCACGCCTTTTCTGAAATCGCCTGCTGATATCATAATTTTTTCTCCTTAAATAGTTTTTACGTTAATTTTTTATAAAATCAAAAGTTGTTTATCGTCCGTAAACAGCCTTTCCACTTTTCCGTTTTTAATTATAACCGTGTCTTCTATCCTTATACCGAACTTTCCTTCTATATAAACGCCCGGCTCTACCGTAAACACGTTGTCTTCTTGTATAATCTCTTTGCTTTTTGCGGATAAATACGGCGCTTCGTGAATATCAAGCCCCACGCCGTGCCCTAAAGAATGAGTAAAATATTCTCCGTAGCCGGCGGCATTAAGGCTGTCCCTTGCTATTTTATCGCAATCGCAAGTTTTCATTCCCGCGGATATTTGCTTTTCTGCAAGTTCGTTTGCCAAAAACACCGCCTTGTAGCAATCCTTAAATTCTTTGGTAGGATTTCCAAAAAACAAAGTTCTGGTTAAATCCGAACAATATCCTTTATAAACGCAACCCGTATCAATTAAAACTACCGAATTTTTTTCTAAAACGGTGTCTCCCGTTTCGTGATGGGGAACTGCGGCGTTTTTGCCGAAAGCCACTATAGAAGAAAAACTTTCCCCTTCTCCGCCTAGCCTTAAAACGTTATCTTGCAACACCTTGCAAAGAGATTTTTCCGTTATTCCCTCTTTAATGCTCGGCAACGTTTCGTAATAGGCTTTCTCTATAATTTCGCACGCTTTTTTTATACAATCTATTTCTTCTTTGCTCTTTACGGAACGAAGTTTTTCTATTTCTTTTTTGCCGTTTAATAACTTTACGTTTAACTTTTTATACGCTTGATACTCCGAAACGGTAGTTTTATCGTAGTCTATAAAAAGCCTTTTTATTCTTAAATTTTTAATATGCCTTTTTACCGTTTCTAAATTTTCGTATAAAACGGGAGCGATATCCGTTCCTCTCAATTTCTCCTTAACCGCAAAATAATACCTTGCGTCCGTAAAATAAACGGGAGTTTTACACACCAACAAAATTCCTTCCGCAACGTCTATTTTAGAAAAATACTTTCTTGTTGCTCTGTCGGTTATAAGGCACGCATATTTATCGCAAAAAATCTTACTTATCGTATTAGACATAAGTTTACCTTGATATTTTACCAAATTTTTTTATATTAGTCAATTTGTTTATATAATTTTTGCATATTTACCGCATCTATATCTTGCGTACCTGCGGATTCGCAAACGATTATCGGCTCTAAGTTTAGTTTTTTTAACGCTTTTGCAAGCGGCAAAAATTCCGGCCCGTAATGCGTATCGGCAAAAGTGAGATGTCTTACTTCTCCTTTTGCGGAATACTCTATCTTAGAAAAATGCACGTGGAAATTTTTCATTCGTTCGTACCCCAATTCCGAAATCATATATTCTAACCTATCCGAAAAATCTTTTTCGGTTTTTAAGCTTCCGCATTCTCTTGCGTTCACATGCCCGAAATCTACGGTAGGAATATAAATTTTATCTATTTTGCAAAAAGACGTAATCTCTTCTATCGTGCCGATCTGCCCTATTTTACCCATCGTTTCGGGGCAAAGCAAAACATCTTCTAAACCGTTTTGATAAACCTTTTCGGCTAAAACTTTAAGTCTTTCCGCACATAACGCCACAGCCTTTTCTCTAGTGGCTTTTCCTTGAGAGGCAGGGTGAAATATAACCCTATTCCCACCCATAAGTTTAACTTTTTTTGCAGAAGACAACACGTATTCGTAACTCTTTTCCGCATTTTCTTCTTCCGGATTAGAAAAATTTATATAGTACGGCGCATGAACGGATATTTCCACACCCGCCTTATCAAAAGCGTTTGCAATAGAAAGCGCCTTCTCGTCGGACATATTAACGCCGCGACCGAAAGAATATTCAAACCAGTCTAGCCCTAAATCTTTTACCCAAACTGCCGATTCTTCCGTTTTGCTTTTTTTTGCGTCGTAAAACGCTTGTGAATTTCCGCTCGGTCCGAATTTAATCATATTTGCCGCCTTTTAACTCTTCTAAATCTGCACATAATCTTTCAATAAGCCCATCGGTACTATCAAACTTTATAATCTCACGCATAAAATCCGTAAAATAAACGGTAATATCCTTTCCGTACAATTCACCGTTAAAGTCCAAAATATGCGCTTCTATCAGTTTTTTACTTAAATTAAAGGTAGGTCTTGCCCCGTAGTTTATAATCGCCTTATATTTTTTATCTAAAACAACGTATCCTGCGTAAACGCCGTTTTTTAACGGACTTTTTTCTTGATCTATCTCTATGTTAACGGTAGGAAATCCTATTTTTCTTCCCACCATTCTGTCTTGAAAAACCTTGCCGCTTATAAAATATTCAAACCCTAAAAGCGAGTTTGTTTTTTTTACGTTTCCTTCCTTTAACAACTCTTTTATTCCGGAAGTCGCTATTTTTGCTCCGTATTCTTTTGCAAGCGGCTCTATAAGCACTTCTTGACCTTTTTCTTCGGCGTATTTTTTTAAAAACTCAACGTCTCCTAAACCGCCCTTTCCAAAACGGTAATCTTTGCCGCAAACGTACGCTTTAATATCGAAAACGCCGTTTACGTAATCTAAAAACGCCATTGCGTCTAAAGATAAAAACTCTTTGTTGACGGGAGCAAAAAAAACGTTTTTTACGCCTATACTTTCAAATATCTTTTTTCTTTCTTCCTTTGTAAAAAGATATTTTTTATCGCCTTTGCCGATATAATAATTCAGGTTTCCGTCAAAAGTAAAAACGGTAGCAACCGAATTAGTTTCTTCCGCTTTTTTTTGCGCCGCCCCTATAATTAAGCGATGCCCTTTATGCACGCTGTCAAAATATCCCAGCGCAATTACCGTTTTTATTTTATCTGACATATGCTTTCATTTTTAACGTGCCTAGAGAAATTTCACCAACCCCCCAAAACTCGTTTCCGTTATATACCCTATACAATCCGTCCTTTAACGGATACTTGTCTTTCAACCCGTCCAAAAGCCTTTTCGCCTGCAAAGCAGAAAGAGTAAGGCGGGTAAAACCAACCGTTTGATCGGAAGGGACTAAAAGCCTTTCGGGATTTTCTTCGTTTTTTAACTGCTCTATATCAACCGCAGTATCCAAAGTAAATACTCCGCTTTTTGTTCTTACAAGGGTTTTCATAGTTCCTAGCGAACCTAGTTTTTCCCCTAAATCTCTTGCCAAAGAGCGTATGTAAGTTCCGCCTTTACAATTTATCTTAAACTTAAACGTATCTAAATCCGTTTTTTCTAAATATTCAAAAGAATTGATAACTACCTTTTTGGGCGGAAGTGTAAACTCTTCTCCGCGCCTTGCAAGTTGATATCCTCTTTTTCCGTCTATACACTTTGCGGAATAGTTCGGCGGTACTTGTTCAATCTCACCTACAAACGCCTTTGTCGCTTCTATTATATCCTTTTCTTCGGGAATAACAGTGCAGGTTTTTAACACCGTTCCCGTAATATCCAACGTATCCGTTAGCACTCCGAACTTAAATTCGGCAATGTATTCTTTTTCTTTATCTAAAAAAAAGTTAAACAATCTAGACGCTTGCCCAACGCCTACCGGCAACACCCCTTCCGCCATAGGGTCTAAAGTGCCCATATGTCCGCACGGACACTTAAAAGTTTTTTTCACCGCACCGACTGCATAAGCAGAACTCATTCCGGCAGGTTTTTTCAAATTAATAAATCCGTTCATTTTATTCGGGTAAATATCTGCTTACTGCAAAGGTAAGCCTGTCTATCACTTCTTCTACGTTTCCTTGCATTCTGCAACCGCTTGCAAGAACGTGCCCGCCGCCGCCGAAAGTACCCGCCACGGCGTTTACGTCCGCCGATTTAGAGCGGAAACTAATTTTATATTTTTCTTTTTCGGTTTCTAAAATACAAACGCCAACCTCAACGCAATCAACGCCCATAATAAAATCTATAAAGCCTTCCGTTTCGTCCTGTTTTGCGCCGACAGCTTCAATATCTTTCAGACTTATAAACGCCAAGCCCAACTTTCCGTCTAGAATATAGCGAATTTTGCTCATAGTAATTCCGAAAAGTTTTGCTCTTTCTTTACTTTGACGTGTAAAATTGCGGTATACGATATTATTTAAATCCGCACCGAAATCTACAAGTTCCGCCGCTATTTTCAGCGTTTGAGAAGTAAGGTTTTTATGCTTAAAATTGCCCGTATCGGTCACTATTCCCGTGGCAAGCGCGTTTGCCATATCCGCATCGATAGAAATCTCCGCTTCATTTAGCAAAATAAAAACGTTTTCCGCATTTGCAGCGGTTTCCGAAACGAAATTAACCTTTGCATATCTGTTGTTTGAAGTGTGATGATCTAAAATATAAGTGTTTTTATGTGCGGCAAAATACGGTGCAAAAGTCCCCGTGCGAGTAATATCCGCACAGTCTATCGCTAAAAACGCAGTGTACTCTTTTTCTAATTTCTTTTTTACATCGTCAACGCCTTTTATGTAGTCGAAACGCACGGACAAGTCGTCGTCACAATATACGTCCGCATCTATTCCCGCTTTATTAAGCCCCATTTTTAAGGCAAGCGCCGAGCCTATCGTGTCACCGTCCGGACGAACGTGACAAAACAGCGCGACGCTTTTTTCTTTGAATAATTTTTCAGAAAACTCTTTTAACGTAATCAATCTACGTCTCCTTTGTGAATATCCCTTAAAAGTCTATCCATTTTATCGCCGTATTCCATACTTCCGTCTAAAACGAAATGTAGTTCCGGCACGGTACGAATTCTTACCGACCTAGCAAGTTCGTATCTGATTTTTTTTGCTTCTTCGCAAATAGCGTCAAACGTTCTTTGCTTTTTCTCCGGATTAACGGAATATATGCTTAGCAAAACGGTGGCGTGCGCTAAATCTTTACTAGTTTTTACGTCTATTATGCTAAACATTTCCGTGATAAAAGGATTTTTAACCTTTCTTTTTATTATATCGTAAATTTCTTTTTGAAATTCACTGTTGATTTTATCGATACGGTTCGTTCCGTTCATAATACCACCGTTAATTTTTGTTTTCTTCTACTTGATAACATTCTATAAAGTCGCCGATTTTTATATCGTTAAACTTCTCTATAGACATACCGCATTCATAGCCTTGAGCAACTTCTTTAACGTCGTCCTTAAAGCGTTTTAACTGCAAAACGTTTCCTTCGGTAATCATAACGTCGTCACGGTAAATGCGAAGTTTTCCGCTTCTTAAAATCTTACCTTCCGTCACGTAGCAACCTGCAACTTGCCCAACGCCGGAAATCTTAAATACTTCTCTAACTTCGGCTTTACCGAGATAAACCTCCGTAAACTTGGGAGCAAGCATACCTTTAAGCGCTTTTTGAACGTCTTCTATCGCTTCGTAAATTACCCTGTAAAGTTTTATATCTACACCGCTGTGTTCCGCAACGTTTCTTGCGTTTGCATCGGGACGAACGTTAAATCCTATTATGATAGCGTTAGAACTTTCCGCAAGCATTATATCGGATTCGTTTATCGCACCCGCAGCAGCGTGTATAACGTTTACTTTTACTTCTTCGTTAGAAAGTTTTTCTAAAGATTGTTTTACCGCTTCAACAGAACCCTGAACGTCCGCCTTAACGACTATGTTAAGACCTTTTATTTCGCCTTCCGCAATCTTATTAAACACGTCGTCTAGCGTCACCTTTTGAGAAGCCTTTATCATACTTTCTCTTTCTTTGTTCTTTCTTTCCTGAGCAACGAGTTTAACCAATTTTTCTTGTTCTACCGCATATAATATATCGCCTGCGTTAGGAACTTCGTCTAATCCCATTATAGATACAGGCATAGAAGGTCCGGCAGAACCTACTTTTGCACCCATATCGTTCATCATTGCTCTAATTTTTCCGGTGACCGTTCCTACAACAACGCTGTCAGAAACTTTTAGCGTTCCGTTTTGGATAAGCACGGTAGCAATAGGACCTTTGTTTTGATCTAGTTTTGCTTCTATAACAACGCCTTTTGCCTTTCTGTTTGGGTTAGCCTTTAAGTCTTTAATTTCCGCAACTAAGTTTATACTCTCTAAAAGCGTATCAAAACCTTCGCCTGTTTTTGCGGATACAGGACAAAGAATAACGTCTCCGCCCCATTCTTCGGGAAGCAAGCCGTGGTCTGTAAGTTGAGTTTTTACTCTGTCGATATTCGCTTCCGGCTTATCAATCTTGTTTATTGCAACTATAATAGGAACGTCCGCCGCTTTTGCGTGGTTAATCGCTTCAACCGTTTGCGGCATAATTCCGTCGTCCGCCGCAACGACTAAAACCGCTATATCCGTAGCCTGTGCACCGCGCGCTCTCATTGCGGTAAACGCCGCGTGTCCGGGCGTATCCAAAAAGGTTATTTGCTTTTTATTTACCGTCACTTGATAAGCACCGATATGCTGCGTAATACCGCCAGCTTCGCCTGCGGTGACGTTGCTTTTTCTAATTCTATCAAGCACGGAAGTTTTACCGTGATCTACGTGTCCCATAACCGTTACTACGGGCGGGCGAACAACCATTTTTGCCTGATCGTCCGCTTCGGATTCAAAGCCTTCGCTCAAAACATCTTCCGCAGTTTTATCTAGTTTTAATTCTAATTCAACGCCTATATCGTCCGCAATAAATGCTGCAGTATCAAAATCGATAGAGTCGTTTATAGTTTTCATGATGCCTTCTTTAAATAGGCGCTTTGTTATTTCGGCAGCCGTAATACCGATTTTTTCACTTAAAACTTTAAGGGGTATTATCTCGGTGTTGATTACTGCCTTTTCTATTTTTATAGCGTGCGTTTCAACGTTTTTAACCTTCTTTGCGGGGCGCATTTTTCTGTATCCCGTTTTATTTTCGTCAAAATCGTCTATACTTACTTGATTTTTTATAAGCGCACGCTTGTTTATAACGTGTTTATCTTCGTAAGACTTTTCCCCGCCCTTCTTTTTATTGCCGAAAGAACGCTTATCGTTTACGGTAGGCATAACGGGTGGAGCAACGTACGTTTCACGGGGCTTTTTAAATCCGGACCCCTGCGGCTTATTTTCAAAAGACTTCGGCTTAGCCGTTTTATCGAAAGACGGGCGTACCGCAAGCTTTTCTTTTTTCTCTACGGGGCGATAAGGAGATTCCCTTCTCACTATAAAGGACGGGCGTTCTTTAGGAACGAATTCCGCCTTTTTAGCAGGTTCTGCAGGCTCTTCCTTTTTCTCTTCCGCTTTTTCTTCCTTTGCGGGAGTAGCTTCTTTTTTAGGTTCTTCCGCAGGTGCGGGTTTTTCTTCTTTCGGTTCAGTTTTCTTTTCTACAACTTCCGTTTTTACAATCGTTTCAGCCTTGGGTTCTTCTATTGCGGCTTTTTCCTCTGCCTTAACTTCGGCTTTTACTTCCGCAATCTCTTTTTCACGCTCTATTTTAGCGTCTTCAAAAGATTTTAATTTAGATTCAACTTCCGTTTTAAACCCTTTTACGCTTTTCTCGAAATCGGAAACGGACGAAACGAGTTGTTGTATCGCTTCATCTACTAAAAGTTTGTTTATTTTCTTTACGTTTTCGATTGATTTTTTTGCGTTTTCGTTTTGTACGTTTTTGGTTTCTGCCATTTATATTACTCCTAACATCTCTCGATAAAGTCGTTTTCCGTTTGACTTAAAAGCGCTTGGGAAAGTTTTAAGTCCGTAATAGCCATAACTTTGGCGTTTTCTCTGTGCGTTAATTGCGATAAAGGCGTTTTTACACACTCTACCAACGGGCACTTCAGTTTTTTAGAAAGGCTTTCCGCTTCCTTTTTACTGTTATCGCTTGCAGAAAAACACACCACCATAAGATTTGCTTTTTTTAGCGTGGCGCAGGCGTTAAACCCTATTTTATACTTACCTGCACGAATAGCAAACCCTATAAAAGTTTCCGCTTTACTCTTTTCCAAAAAAGTTCTCCTCAATACCATCGTAAACCGAATCTTCTACCTGACAGGAAAACACTCGGTTTATAAGCTTTTGCTTTTTAAGTTTTTTTATACATTCCGCATCGTCGCAAATATATGCGCCTCTGCCGTTAGCCTTGCCGGTTTTATCCAAAAAAATCTTATCTCCGCTTTTAACTATTCTAAGCATAGATTTTTTCGGTTTCATTTCTCGGCACGCTATGCACATACGCATAGGAATTTTCTTTTCCATAAAACTACCATCAATTAAAAATTATTCTTCGGTGTTTTCTTCGCTTTCAGAAGCAGCTTCGCCGAACTCCGAAAGAGCGGCACTTTCGCTTTTAACGTCTATCTTCCAACCGGTAAGACGAACGGCAAGCCTTGCGTTTTGACCGCTTCTACCTATCGCCAAAGACAATTTATCGTCCGGCACAATCGCCATTGCGTTATTTTCGCCTTCCATTTGAACCACTTTAACTACTCTTGCCGGAGAAAGCGCTCTGGAAATAAACTCCAACGGATTTTCCGACCAAGGAATTATATCTATTTTTTCGCCGCCTAATTCCGCCACGATTGCGTTTACACGCGCGCCTTTATTACCTACGCACGCACCGATAGCGTCTATTTGCGGGTCTTCACTGTAAATTGCTATTTTAGTTCTTTGTCCGGGTTCTCTTGCAATTCCTTTTATTTCGACTAATCCTTGCTTGATTTCCGGAACTTCGTTTTCAAACAAACGTTTTACCAAACCGCCGGACGTTCTGGAAACGACGATTTGTGCGTTTTTACCCATATTTTTTACTCTTTTAACGAATACGTTGATTTTTTGATTCAATTCGTATTTTTCACCGGGAACTTGGTCTCTCGGCATCAAAATTCCTTCAATTTGGTTTCCGCCGATTTCTACGTATACGTTGCCGTCCTCTATTCTGCGAACGGTGCAAGCCATAAGCTCGCCTTCTTTATCTTCAAATTCAGAAAAGGTGTTGTCTCTTTCTATTTCGCGAAGTTTTTGCATAACCACTTGCTTTGCGGTTTGAGCCGCTATTCTACCAAAGTTTTTAGGCATAATTTCGGTTGCAATCACATCCCCCGCTTTGTACCCCTTTTTAATCAAAACAGCGTCTTCAACGCTTATCTCTTTTTCGGGATCAACGACTTCTTCTACAACGTTTTTGGTGCTGTAAATTTTAATCGTCTTTTTTTCGGGATTAAGTTTTACGGAAATTCCGCTTACGTCACCGGTGGACTTTTTATAAGCGAACACAAGAGCGTTTTCAAGCGCTTCTATAAATTCCGTTTGGGAAATTCCCTTTTCTCTTTCAAGGTCTTCAAGTGCCAAAAAGAAATCTTGATTTATCATTTTTCATCTCCTATATTTTTGTAAAATACTTTACTTTTAACCTAAAATTATTCAAAATCTATATATTCGTTCATTTTTACTACGTTTTTTAAATCTATCGTAAACGTGTTTTTATCGTCCACTTTTACAGACACCGTTTTAGCGTCGTAAGAAAGCAATATTCCGTCGTAAAACTTTTTACCTTTTATAGAATTTACAAGTTTGACTTCTACCCTTTGACCTATATGGCTTAAAAAATGCTCTTCTTTTTTAAAAGGCCAGTCTGCCCCTTTGCTTGAAACGTTTAACGTATACGGCAAAGATTCGGTGGGATCTAACTCGTCCAACGGCTCGTCTATAGAGCGGTGAAACTTTTCGCAACAGTCAAGATCTACTCCGCCTTCTTTATCTATAAAAATATTAAGTTCCGGATTTTTACCTTTTTTTAACTCAACGTCCCATATAACGACGCCCGCAGCCGTAGCGAACGGCTCTAAAAATTCCGCAATTTCCGCTTCAGATTTAAATTTCATTTTTTCTCCATTCACGCTCTCATAAAAAGATATGAGAACGGAAAACCGTTCTCATAAGTCAAGCATAACTATATCAGTACCATAATATTACCATATTATACTTATAATTGCAAGCGTTTTTCAAAAGTTTTTTACTCTTTACCAAACGATTTTCAATCTTTTGCACCGTACTTTATTTTCATAAGTTCAACAAAAATCTCCGCCGTGGCATAAGCATCCGACAACGCTCTGTGATGGTGAAAGGTAATGTTAAAATAATCCGCCAAGGTATGTAAATCGTTTCTTCTTAAAGAAGGTATACACGCCCTGCTCATCTCAACGGTATCTAAAACCCTGTTTTTCACCTCGTAGTCTTCAGCTCCGGCAAAACGCTTTATAAATTTAACGTCAAAATCGGCGTTATGGGCAACCAAAACCGAATTTTCTATAAACTTCATAAAATCTGGTATTACCGCGGAAATTTTAGGTGCATCCTTAACCATTTCTTCCGTTATTCCCGTAAGTTTTACTATCTCTTGCGTTATGGGGTAATCGGGCTTAATCAAGGTGGTAAACTGTTCCGTTAACTTTCCGCCGCTAACTTTAACCGCACCTATTTCCGTAATGCCGTTGCTCATAAGTTCTAACCCGGTCGTTTCTAAATCAAAAACAACGTAGTCCGTTTTTGTAAGTTCTTCCGGCAAAACGTCCTCCCCGTCGAAAACGCTTTTTATCTTTACGGTAGAAGTAGCCGAAGGGAAAATTAAAGAATAATTTTGCGGCGCAGTTTTTTTGAACTTATCTTTTTTAACGAAATCTTTCGGAAAAGTACATCTGTTTATTTTATCAAACGTGACGGATTTTCTTCCGTTATACTCTCCTACCCTTCCGTGAACAATAATCTCATCGTCCACTTTAAGTTCTTTAATCTTTGCATATGTGTTTTTTCTTGTAAAATACACGCCGCTGGTTCTTCCCGTCGTATCGTCTAAGTGGAGAATAAAAAAAGGCTTTCCGTTTTTAGTTTCTCTCTCCGCAATGTCCGTAATTTTTCCGCAAACCGTAATATCTCCGCTTGTTGCGTCTTCTATATAAACGGCTGTATCCTCCATCAAAGGGTCGTCTATAGGCACTACGTCTTTTACTTTTATCGTTCTGTGTTCTATCTTTTGAAGTTGACTTGAATAAACTTCTTCCGATAAAAGCGAAATACTTTCTTCCGGCTCTTTAATCTCCGTTCCACCCGCAAAATCCGAACAAAACTTTTTAGATAAATAAGCGTTAAGTTTAGTTATCGCTCCGGATTTTGATAAATAATCGGCATTGTCCTCGGTAAGTCTTATCACGTACTTTACCAAGTCGCCCATCACGGTGCTTCTCACATCCGTGTTTTTCAAAAAAATAGAAACCGAAGGATAGTTTTCCGATAAATATTTTACTATTTCGTTGTTTATCAACTCGTCATTAGAAACTATTTTAGAAAAGTAAACATTGACCTTTTCAAAAACTCTCGGCGTTTCTTCCCTAAGTAATCGCCACGCCTTTTTTTGCACTTCTTCGCTTACTACGTTTTCGCAAATAAAAACGTACTTTATTCTCTTTTCTTTTTTTACGACTTCTATGCTCGAAATTCTGGCGTTTTTAACACTTTCGCCTATCTCGCGAATTTCTTGCAATATCTCATCTGCGGTTTTTAACGCAAACATTTGTCTATCTCCTTAAAGAACTCTTTTTTAACGTCCTCTTTTTTTACTTTTTTTATTATCTTTCCTTTAACGAAAATAACACAGCAATCCTTTCCGCCCGCAATACCCAAATCCGCATCGCTAGCCTCTCCGGGTCCGTTTACAACGCACCCCATCACCGCTATTTTAACTGGCTTATCCGCACCTTTTACGTATTCTTCTACTTCTTTTGCAAAATTCATACAGTCCCACTCACATCTTCCGCAAGTAGGGCACGCCACTATTCTCGCTCCGCAATCCATAAGTTCTAAGCCGGATAAAATCGCCTTTGCCGCAACCACTTCTCTTACGGGGTCTGCGGACAAACTAACCCTAATCGTATCGCCTATCCCCCTCAACAAAAGCGAACCTATCCCCATAGAATTAAGAACCACGCCGTTATATTCAGTTCCAGCCTCCGTGACTCCTAAATGCAAAGGATAATCGGTGCGACCGGCAACGTATTCATACGCCTTCACCATAAGTGGAACGGAAGAGGCTTTTACGGATATTACTATATCTTCCACCCCGTATTTTTCTAAAATCCCAACGCTTTTTAAGGCGCTTTCTCCAAGCGAAATCTCGTTTTTGCCATACTTTGCCAAAAACTCTTTTTCTATACTGCCCGTGTTAGAACCTACCCTGACGGGAACGCCGTAGGTCTTTAACGCCTCCGCAACCTTTTTAACGTTTTCTTCCCCGCCGATGTTTCCGGGATTTATACGAATTTTATCCGCACCGTTTTTTATACTTTCTATCGCAAGATTATAATCGAAATGTATATCCGCAACCAGCGGCACGTCTACTTGTTTCTTTATCTCTTTAATCGCACGGGCATCATCTAAATCCAAAACGGAAAATCTTACGATATCACACCCGACTTTTTTTAATCTTTCTATTTCTTTTACAGCTTCTTTTACGTTATTCAATCTAAAAGTAGACATAGATTGAATTGCTATCTTTTCTCCGCCGCCTATAAAAACGTTTCCTATTTTTACTTTTTTACTCACTTTAACACCAACGACACTAAGTATTTATCTTATTAAAATATATTAACACACGGGGCGTGATAAGTCAAAATATTTTTAAAATATATAATTGCTGCAAATAGTAAAAAAAGAATAAAATCAGTAACAAAAAAGGCGGCAAACTCACCGCCTTTTATTTGGAGAGTAAAATTCGGCTATTTGCCGATTACTCCGCTTTAAGTTTATACCTGTACAATAAATCTTGATAATAGTCGTCTAAATAAACAATCAATTTAGTTTCTTGCTTAATATCCGAATAAGCCGTTGAAGGTTGCAGCGAATCGTAATATCCTGCAACGCAATTTAATACGTCTTGATAATATCCCATTTCTATCAATTCGTCTTTAGAAAGTTCACTCGCCTTTATTTGTATATATTTAAGTTCTAAATTAGCGTTTATTTGCATTAAACTGTTTGCATATCTTATCTCTTTTTCTTGCAAACCGTTATTATACTTAAACCTTTCTTTTCTGTTTTCGCTTATTTCGTCTTTAAGTTCCTGCACCTTTGCGTTTAATTTTTTTTCAAAAAGCGTTTCAAACCTGCTTTCCGCTTCGTTTAGTGCTTTGCCATAAGTTTTTATCAATGCTTTTAACCTAGCTTCTTCTTTACCTTTTTCCGCTTTTAAATCTTTTATTTCTCGTTCCGTTTCCTTATCTAAACCAAGCGTTTTATCGGCAAACAGCCCCGAATCTGTTATTCCGTTTTTACGATATGCCGTGCGATATTTTTTTAATGCTTCCGAATGTGCCGAACGGATTTTTTCTTCTCTTTCCGTAAAAACGGAATTGTTTTCTATAATTTTCAATTCCAACTCGGCTATCTTATCCGTTAAATTGTTTTTATATTCAAACAGAGTTTTTTCTTTTTCCACGCCCAAAAGCGTTTCTGCTTTTGCGGTTATTTCTTCTTCCGTAGGGTCTTCGTTTTCCATTCTTTCAAGCGCTAGTTCTTCTAATTGCACACCCTCGTAATCCATTCTTTTTATTCTGTAATAATGAAATATTTCAGATAAAACTACGTACATTCCTTCTTTCGTAGTGGGTTTTTCAAACTGCATAATTCATCTCCTATTTTCTATAAAAAAACGACAATTCGCTTATGCAAAAATCTTTCTCTTCACTGAAAAGCTCTACAATAAAACCGTCGGAAAACACACGGGTGCTTAAAATATTGTTTCCGCTATTTAGTGTAAAACTTCTGCTTTCGTATTTGCCTTTTACTTTCAAAAGCGCCTTACCCGACGATTTTATTTTGATTTTATAAAGAGTTTTTGCACCGTCCTCTCCAAAATCGAACGCATGACTCTGCCATTTCTTTGCGCAAGATTTTTCTTTTACAAGGCTGCCGTATGCGTTTAAATTGTAATTAAACACATATCCGCCGTCGCAAAACAACAGACTTTCGGCATCAACGAAAAAATCGTTTTTTGCGATCCCGTCGTAAACGTAAAATTTTCTTTTTCCGTTTTGATCGTTTACGGATAAAACGTAAAGATTATCCGCTTCCGCCGCCTCCCCGATTACCGTATAATTTTTTAAATTAAAGTCGCAATCAACCTTAAAAACAGAACCGCCTTTATATCCGCAAAATCCTTGCAACTTATTTATAAAGTAAATCGTATTGCCTATTTTTTTAACCGTTTGTCCATCGCAAGCAATCGGAACGGTTTCTAAGTTTTTTATTTTAAATTCCGCAAGAGAATCGCTATAACTTAGTTCCGAAATACCACGCTTTCTAAAAATCACAAGTGAATCTTCCGTTTTAACAAACCTTTCAACGGCACCGTATTTAGCGTCCAAATACAAAAAAGAAAAGTCTTTTGCTTTAAGCGCACCACTCTCTTCTTTGGGCAATAAAAAAATTTTTCTTCCTTTTCCTATAAACAGGTAATCACCAAAAATCTCGCAAGTAGTTCCGCAAGGAACGGCAAAGTCAAAGGTTGCATCGGTAATTATTTTTCCCAAATTACAACATATCACCACAAAACCTTGCTTACCTTTATACTCTATAGGCAAAAGCATGGGAGGCTCTTTTAACCCTGCACACAGTTTTTTTACTCCTCCGCCAAATATTTCGTATAGTTCGCCTTCTTTTACATAAACGATAAACCTGCCGTTTACCGTATACGTTTTTATAACGTAAAATCTTTTATCTATACTTTTATCAAGCGCTACGGCGGGTGCGGCTATGATTTTATCTTCTAAAACCAGCACGCCTTCTTTTTCTTTGGTAAAGTATTTTAAAGAGTTTGGGCAATACTTTCCGTCCTTAAATTTAACCAACTCGATTTCGCTTATATTCATTAGATAAATCTCCTTGCCCTTAAAACTTTGTTTTTGGGAGGTATCAACTGTGAAAGTGCGTCCGTAAATCTTTTTCTCCACATAACACTTTCGTCAAAAGCCCTTTCGGTTATACAAAATTCGGCTGCGACGCCGTAAGCGATTACTCTGGCTGATATAACGTTTTCTTTATAACCTATCTCGTCCGTCAAACCGTAAACGGGCGGCAAATAATTATACTCTACGGAATATTCCGAATAAACGGTTTCGATATATTCGGCGTTCTGCGTATAGCTTATATCTTTTCCGTCGTCATCATAAGCACCCGTAATCTCTAAAACCGTTTCGGGAAAATCTTTATAATAAATTCTTCCGTTATCCGTTTTGAAAGTTCTTTTTTTAGTCATAGGTAAATAACTTGCCGACAGTTCGTTTACTACTAAGTTTGCACACCTTGTAAATATATCCACCGTTGATAAAACGTTATCATCCGTATCGGCGTTTTCGTTATCTAAATATTTAATCACGTTTTCTCTTCCTAAAAACGTAGCAGAGTACCTTACCACCTCTTTGATATTCATAGTTTTCTCCTTTTTTTCGCCGTAAAACTTTCGGGCGGAAAAATCCGCCCGAACATTTCTTTTGTTTTTTATTAAGCTTCCGTAATGCCGGAAATCATTCCTTGTCCGTTTGGTCTAGAACAAATAAGGTCAGCATATTTTACCAAAGTCGCCGTATAAACGGGCTTGCCCGCAACTTGTTTTAGCACCTTGCCGTCTTCGCCCTCTAACCACTGCCAATCGCAAAGTTGATGAAGTGCAAAGTCTTCGGTGTTCAATAAATACATAGTGCCGTCCGGACAAAATCTATCCGCAACAATGGGAATACCGTTATAACTCATCGCCTTATAACCGCCCACAAGTTCAACAGTGTCTATCACGCGCTTGTTTTGAGCAAACAACTTTTGAAGTTCTCTTCTAACACCCCAAGAGCAAACTATAAAGTTTACGGTTCCGCCGCTTTGCTCTTCTATTGTATCAATCGCTTGTTGAATATCCAGTTCGGAGATTTCACCCGCACTTTTCTTAACGTAAGGTTTTAACCAACCGTGCGTAGTTTTAGAAAGCCCGTAAATAGAACCTTCCTCGCTAAAAATTGCTTTTAATCCGGTCAATTCGTTGTTATAAGAGCCTTGAACGGTCAAAACGGTATCAACCAAACCGCTTTCGTCCGCAACGCTTCCCGCAAGTTTAATCGTCTTTGCATTTCTATCTACAAAAACAACTCTCTTACCCGCCGCAACTATTTCGCCGTCGGAATCTCTAAAATCAACTACCATACCTTCTATAACGTTTTTAACGCTATCCAAAGTAATAACGCCGCTTGCCGCAGCGGAAACCGTGGCTATTTCTCCGGAACCGTCGCCGAACAACATTCTGCCGAAGTTAAAAGAGGACGCCTTTAACAACCCTTCCATTTCGGAATTTAGTAGACTCACAAACGCTCCGGAATTGTTTTCGGAAGCCCTTACCGCTTTATCCGAAATCTCTATAGTTCCGTAAAGGTTTTTAAGACTTACCACAAATTGTTCGTAATTGTTTCCCGTAGCGGAAGGGAGGTCTCCGTCTTCCGTGCCGGCACCTATACCGCCGTTCATTCCGTATATGGCAAGTTTTCTTACCTCCTTACCCCAAACGTCGTCGGTAGTCTGCTTTATCATAGATAAAAGCGGGTTGGTTTTTAAGTTAAGTTGCTCTGCAACCACGTCTAAATAAAAAGATTTTAACGCTTTATCCGCGTTAGTTAATGTCACTGCCATTATAATTCTCCTTAAAAATTATTGTAAAATTTCTTTTGCCAAAGCCCCCGCTTCCGCAAAGGTTTTCGGCTTGGCGACAGGCGTTTTCACGCTTACGCCGCCGTCGCTCATTAAAACCGCCGTTTGTTTTTTTCCTAACACGCCTTTAAGATATTCTTTAAGAATACCGTTTATTTCTTCGGTATTGTTCTTTTCTGCAACGTCTTGTTTCGTGTTTTCGGCAGTTCCCGCCGCGTAGCCGTCGGGGGAACTTTCTTTTCCCGATAGCGCCGCCCCCTCTAACTCTTTTAGCCTTTGACAGCGTTTGGTAAACTCTGACTGTAAAGAGTTATACGCATTAAGAAGGGCATTTACGTCCTTAAACTTACCTAAAAAGGCATTTTCGCTTTTCCCGCCATTATCTATTTCCGCACTTGCGGCGTCGGGCGCCACTGTCTCTTTAACGATAGTTTCTTCCATATTCTTAATTCTCCTTGTAATTCTTTATTTTTCCGTAAGCATATTTTTATGCGCCTTTACGTGAACAAAAAACCTTTCTTTTTGCTCATTATTTAGTTCGTCGTATTCGCTTAAAAAATATCTCACGTGTTCGTCTATATGTATTTGATGATTATCTATCAAGTCAATATCCAAGCCGCTCTTTCTTATCTTTTCGTTTTCGCACTGAGCCTTTTCTTGATGAAGTCTTGACAATCCTTTTTGATAATCTAAGTCTTTATACCCTAAAAGAGTAAGCACCTTTTCTTTTGTAGAAGTATCTATTTTCCCGTCTTCGGAATTTAACAAGCCGCTTTCGTAAAGCTTAAATACCATCTCTTTTTTTTGAGAATCCGTGTAAAGCAACTCGTTTTCGCCGTCCATATAAACGTCGTCCGAAAAAGCCGTTGACTTATCGGCATAATAAATCCTAGTTTTTTCAAATTCGTCTACACACTTAATCGCCCTTATTCCCGACAAAAATTGTTGATACAACCTTAAAACGTGTTTTGCAACCGCTATAAAAGAACGCCTTATACTCTCCGCAGACATAATAAGTCTTTGATTGTCTTGGTCAACCAAAATTTCCAAAGCCGTTCCGCTAGATACGTTTGCGTTATTAGAACTGCTGCTAACGTCCGAAACTCCGCTTATAATGGTAAACTCGTTTATAAGCTTACTCTCTTCATCTGAAAAATCAGAAGGTATAGAATTTATCTCCATCATTTCGGGTGCTTTAGATCCTTGCCTATACACCAAAATTTTACCGGGGGAAAGCCCTTCTTCGGATAAATCGTCTACGTCTACCGATCCGTCCTCAACGGTCATAACCCCGTTAGAAAGCCTGTTCAAAAACTCGTGTTTTCTGTTTTTTACCGCATTAAACGCTCGCTGCACGGGTATAAGCCTTTCTATCACGCTAGTTCCGAAAAAACTTCCGCATTGAGAATACGCTTCTTGTTTTACAAAAGGAATACCCCTTTTCCCGTTTTCGCCGCAAATATACGGAAGTTCTCCGTAATACAACAACCTATCTCCGGCAACCACTATAAGCCTTCCTTGCGGATAATCGGAATCCGGCGCAACGTATTTTTCTATAACCGTCACTGCGTTTTTAAGTTTTTTCTTTCCGTTCTTTTTACCTTTCATTGCGAAATCTATAACGGATAAATCGTTAACGTCTACATCCTTTCCGACAAGTTCCACACCGTATTTTTCTTTAACGACCGAAACGGGCACTGCTTTTGCGTGTATAACGGAAGAACAGCTTTCTATATTTTCGGCGTAAAGATTATCCGGAAATATCTCAAACGGCGAAACCGCCGCAATCTTTACTTCACCTTCATAAACGTCTTTTCCGTCGTAAACACCAACCTTGTTCCCTCCGTCGTTATCCCATATAATCTTATAAAATCCCGTGCCGCAAGATTCGCTCCAAGAATTCACTTGATTTATAACTCTCTCTATATCGTTTCTTTTAAGTGCTTCCGCAATCAACTTTTCCGCAAGGTTAGCGCTTTTAACGTCTTCGTCGTCATCGGTTTTAGGGCGAACGCTTAAATTAGGCAGCACTCTAGAAAGTTTTGCCAAACGGGTTTCAACAATGGGCGCAATGTGATTAAAAACGCCGCGGTTTTGCCAGCAAAACCCCTTGTTTTCTAAAACCAACTCTCCCCTGCCGTTTATTCCGCAGTATTGATTACCCGTTAAAAAGTTTATATTTAATTCCCACTGCCTTTCTAAAAACAGTCTTTCCCTCTGTCTTTCTTCAAAATCGGAAACCGTTTCATAAACAAGTTCTTCAATAAATCTTTCTCTGTCTTTGTCCTTTTGTTTTAACGCAGAATATTTATTTCTATTCACCTTTTACTCCTCGCCTTTTTCCGCCAAAAGTTTGATAAGTCTTGCTTTTTCTTTTTGCAATTCTTCGTCGCTCATTTCGGATAAATCTTTATCGTTTTCCGTAAGCAACATTTTTAAAGCCGTAATATCCGGCGGAACGTTTTTTTTAGTCACTTTCTTTTTAGAAAGTTTTACACCGTCTTCATCGGAAACGTACTCCGTGACAGTTTCCGTACAATCGTATCCAAGCGCTTTTTTTAGTAAAGCGTCCTTTAACTTTTTTTGGCTTAAGACGGATTTAATATCGTTAGATTTTTCTTTCATTAAGCATCTTCCTTATAAGCCTTTCTTTGTCTTTTTGGATTTCGGTTTTAATCGGCTTTATAGGAGATAATGCGGGCTTCTTCATTAAATAATACCTTAACTCGTCCAAAGAATGGTCGTCGTATTTTTTAGGCGTATCACCCGAACCCCACCAGTAGCTTTTGAACTCTCTTATCAGGTTAACGCAATTTTTAAATACGTACAGTTTAGGCTTTTTAGGGTCTTTATTTAAGTATTGTTTTACCCTTTGTATACCGCTAAACATATCTTTATTAACTCTAGGATTAGCGTTTACGCCTTGTTCGTAGAATAATTCCGTCACGCTTTTATTTAGAGCAAGCGTTCTTTGGTTCGCTGCAGAATCGATTATGGCGTTAACCCTTCCTTCCCCGTCGGTTTTCCAGTTTAACCTTTTACAAATCTCTTTTATCGCCTTTGCGTGAAAAACAACGTCCTTTCCCGCAACGAAATGCTCCGCCACCGCGTAAACGTTCCCGTCATAATCTACCGCATACCAGTGTGCGGAAAGCGGATTATTTAATCCGGGATCTATAGAAACGGTATCTTGCCATTCTAAAGGAACGTCAAACGGCTCTATCACGTGAAAGTTTTCGTCAAATTCCGGATACACAAGCCCCGTATTAGACTTAAATCTGCCGTATCTTCTACTCTCAATTTGGTCCAAAGGTAAACTTTTAGTCAACTCTTCAAATTCTTGTTTTTTTAAAAAAGGGTTATCCGCCCACTCCATAAATTCATACCAAACTTCGGGCGAATCCCCACTATTTAAAAATATCTCGTCGTAAATATAAGTAAGTCCCTTTAAGGGCGTCATCGTTCCGAAAATATCCCCCGACTTATCCAAAACTCTCATTCTGCATTCGTCGTAAATATCTTTGGGCGGCTCTTCGTCAAACCAAACGAAATCTAAAGAACTTCCCTGAAATTTTTCTCTGCCTTGGTCGCAAGACTTAAACCCTATCACGCTTATGCCGCCAAACACGTTTTTTATCATAATTTGGTCTATCACACCGTATTTAAGGCTGTCTTTTTTTCCGGAAAGCATAGTCACGTCTTGTATCCAGCGTGGGTTTAAGTAGTGCAAAACTTTTGCCTGCGCAACATCTCTTTGTACTTGCGTAGAAAGCGACACAACCCAACCGAAAACGTTTTTTCTGTTTTCTCTATACGGATGAATTCCCCTTGCCATATAAACGGCTTCAACCGCTCCACATTCGGTTTTTCCGCTTCTGTTTCCGCCGAAAACCCACCTGTTTCTTTTTTGGCACTTATGAAATTCTAATTGTTTTAAATGAACTTTTTCTCCGACGTTGTAATTTTCTAAATTTCTGAAAGCCGCTCTTTTTTTCTGTTCGTTCTCTATTTGAATAATCTTTTTATAAATCTCAAACATATTCTACAATTTAACCTTTAATTCGATATAAAACAATTTTTACGTCCATACGAAACTACCTTATAATCTCTCTTAACCATATAAAGGAGTTTTTTATGAAACGCAAAATGTTTTGTTTAACGGCGTTCGTTCTTTTGATATTTACCGTTTTTCCGCAAGCATACGTTGCAAATGCTGATACCAACTATTTTAGAGTGATAAATTCCGAAACGCCCTTTTATCGCGATAAAGAAATGCAATCTCTCGCATTTTATCTCCCCTATACTTACTATGTAAAAGTTTTAAGCGTAGACGGAGATGTTGCTCACGTAGAGTGTTACGGACAAGCAGGCTCTATCGCAATGGACGGATACACCCCGTACTCTTTACTTTATAAAGATAACCTGCTAACGGACGCCCCCTATCTATCGCTTACGATTACAACTGTAGAACCTACTAAACTCTACGAAGACGCAAACTTAAAAACCCCTACTAGATACTTGTTTCAAGAACGCACGCTCTCTTACTACGGCAGTATAGAAACGCAACTCGGAATTGTATACTACGTAAGCTATAACGGGCAGTTCGGATACGTGAGCGAAGAAGCCGTGTATCCTTTTACGGTTGCAAACCACCCTAACGAACTTACTTTTTTAATACAAAACGAACCGTCTTCTTCATCAGAATCTAAAGATACGCTAAAAGATACGGGCGATTCTTCAGATAATTATCTTACCATTCGCATTGTGATAATATCTTGTTTGGTTCTTGCGGGATTAATAGCCCTATTTACCGTAAAGCGCCCTAAAAAGGCTGCCCAAACCACAGATTACTACGACGAAAACGAATACGAATAACCTAAAATTTACGCAGTTTTGCGTTTTTCCGCATTTGTTTCTACGGAAGTTTGTTTGCGCTTGTTTTTTATCGTTTTGCCTTCAATTTCGTAAACTCTTTTTAACAACTCCTTAAAAAAGTCCATTTTAAGGCAATACTTTTCAAACCACTCGTCGTTTACGCCTGATTTTTCCAAATTACACGCAAATTTTTCGGCAAGTTTTACTTGCCTTCTAAAATAAGCCCTTCCCGTATAATCAAAATCTTGGAAAAAATCTTTGGTTTTATCTCTAAAATATTTATAACTGAAATAAACCAACTCTTCGTCCGAAAATTTTTTCAAGACCTTATCAACGATTATCTTTAAAACGATAAGCGTATCCTTTTGTTCGGTATAAGATAAAACCTTTTCGCACTGACAAACACACGGCGACAGGTCGTTAATAGAAGCCAATGCCTTTTTCTCTACTAACTCGTCAATCTGGTCCATAACGTCTTCCAAGTGTTTGTAAGCATATAAAACCGCCTTAGCATAGTATTTATTCATTGCAAATCTCCATTTGTAGTTTCGTAATTTCGCCGAAATCACCCTTATTATAATTATCCAAAACCCGCCTTGTCAATTTTTTATGTCGAATTTTGAACAAAATTATTTATTTTTGTACAAAATTATTTTTTAATGTCATATTTCTCTTGATTAAACAGCAAAAACGTTTTAATATAATCGTTTTTGTCTTTTGTCGCAAACTGCGTACTATACAAGGCAAATTTTGTAATAATATTTATTTTTTTATATACAAAACAAAATAAATATGATAAAATATGATTTATGAAAGCAAATGTAAACAATAAACTAAAGAAAATATTTTTGGCGGTTTTAGCACTTGTTATGCTGTCTTCTATCCTTGCTTTTTTCTCTGCGAACAAAAAAGCAAGCGCATCAAGAGGCATAACCGTTTCGGAATTTTTACCCACCAACGAAATCGAATACTACGAATTTAACGAAAACGTTCCTAAAAAAAGTTTTTTTTGGGATAACAACGCTGCGATAATTTTAGAGAATTCTCAAAATCATAATTATAGCGTTTTGTTTTATATTCAAAACAAAGGGTACTCTCTCTACGATAAACTGGGTGACAAAACGCCCCACCAAATAAAAAAATTATCAAACGACACCATTGCCATTGCGCTAACCAACGTTTTATATTCCATAAATATAAACGATCTATCCGCTTTTCCGCAATCGCTACTCAGCAATTCTACACCAGTTTCCGGCTCTTATTTCGACTTAAACGCAAGCCATTTGGCGGCGGCTTCCGGAAACGACGTTTACTTATATAATCTCAGTGGGCTAAACGTTACGGACGGTCAAAGAATTACGGAAATAAGCGTAGAAGAACTTACCCCCATCTGCGTAAACGAAAACGACGACCTTTTCTACTTAGCAAACGGCACTCGTGCACTGACAAGATTTAACTTGAATACAAAATTAACCACGGAGTTATTATCTTCTTCCAGCGAAAATTTAAAGTTCGTGGCAAATAACGATTATTTGTTTTTCACAAACGGAAGAGATTTTTATAAAATAGATTTAAAAACGTTAAATCAAACCAAACTCACTCCGCCGAATTCAGATTTCGATTTGGGTAAAATAGATACTGTTAGCGATATTTGTTTTAGGGAAAACGGATTAGTAATAACCGATTCTACCCTGCCCGCCATTCAAGAATTTACCGTAGACGACAGTAATTTAGAATTTACGGGATTTGCAATAGCAAGCAATAAAACCGCTTATAACAGAATAAGCGAAAGCGCAAAAGAAATAGACGTTTCTTATAATTCTCTTGCAGTTTTAGACAGCGTTAAACTTACCGTAATAAAAAACACGGAAGAAAACTTAAAAAGCAAAAACAATTTTGCAAATTATTTTATTAACGAAGGCGTTTTAAGCGGGCTTAATCCCTCTATGCTTGCGCTTGGTAACGGAAACGCTATGCTTGGCGGAACAAACAAGGTGTTGATATTAGACTATAATTCCGGCAAAAAACTGTTTGAGCACACGTTTGAAGGCGGAAACAACATAGTAAGCATAACCTATCAAAGCAATGCATACTACGCAACTAAAATAAAAGACGGCACAGGAAACTCTCTTGCCGTGTATAAAATTTATTTGCAAAACGGAGAATACGTTTCGGAAGAGTTATTTTCTACGGACGAAATTTATAACGCAACCGCAAAAACCACGGTAGACGTAAACGGTAATTTTTACATCACCAGTAGCGTAAACAACTGCGTTTATAAATATTCAAAAACAGAAAACGGATATCAAGCAACACAGCTAAACGGACTTACCGAAAGCGGAATATTAAAACTTGCCACGGACCTAAGCGGAACGCTTTTTATGTTAAAAAGCAATTGCGTGCAATATTATCATAACCAAACCGTTTATACTGTTCAAACAAACTTTAACGGCAAAACCGCAAAGTCTTTTGCAATGGATTACGATAACAAATCGGTATATTTCATATTTAACGGTTTAGAAAACGTAGCAAAAACGGACAATTTACCTAATATATCCTTAAAAAACGCCGTTATTCCGCAAGAATTTAAAATAACCGATACAAACGCAAGCGTATCCGAACTAAAAATATATTCTCCTAAACAAAACGCAAATGTTTACGAAATCACCAAAAGCGAAAGCACTTTCACTTTTAACGGACTATTCAAAAACGTAACAACGGATTTTATAAAAATTTGTTCTTTAATTCTAACGGAAAACGATGAAGAAAACTCTATAGAAAGAACTTGCAACTTATCCGTTTTAACCGGGAAGGACGATAAAAACGCTTCCGTTATGGTAATAATAAACGATAACGACCTAGAAGAGATTAACTCCGTCACCCCGAAAGAAAAAACCTTGTACGTTACAACGGGCGTAAACATGTATTACATTCCCATAATAACGGAAGACAGTAGATTTTGCCTAACAGATTCTAACGGTCAAACTATAAGATTAGATAAAAAGTCTGAAATTCTTGTATTAAATAAAGTGCAGTCCTTAGAAAGCGTATTCTACTTTGTTAAAGTAAACGTTAACGGAACGGAAGTATTCGGCTACGTTCCCGAAAACTACACCGTAGAAGTTCTTTTTGAAGACATTATAGGTACACCTAACCAAACGCTTATAGAAGGAAACAACCCCCACGCTTTAAGAAACGCATTGATTGTTATCGCTTTGGCGTGCTCGGTTTTCGGAACTTCTTTCTATTTTATCTTTAAGAAAAAAGATTGATCATGTAAACACTAAAAAACGGTAAGACTTTTTATAAAAAGCCTTACCGTTTTTATTTTTGTATTTTTAATATCCGTCGTTATAAACCGCTTCGCTATCAGAGCGTTCTTTTACGGATAGCAAATCAAATTCTTCGTCCGCATCAAAATTGTCTGCATTTTCATATGCGGCAAGTTTACTTATAGATACTTCGTATGCCGTCATAATTTTTATCTCTTCGTCGGACAAACGCTTTTGATATTCTCTGCTTTGTATCCTTCCGCTTATCGCAATTTTTTCGCCCACGGCAAGGTTTTTTGCAAACCGTGCGTTTCTTCCCCATGCAATACAAGGGATATAATCGGATTTATTATAAGAACGGTTTACCGCTATCAAAATATCCGCAATCTCTCTGTTAAAAGGCGTGGTTCTATATACGGGTTGTTTACAAATATACCCCGAAAGCACTATGCTGTTAGGATTTTTTACTATCGGAGAATCCAAAAGTTCTCTCACAAAAACCGTAAGCATAAGTTTGCTTTTTCCGTCTATCAATTTGTTATAACTTCTAAACTGCCCCAAAGCGTTTATCACAACGCCGGGTTTAAGATTTTTATCCGCGATAAGCCTTTCAGAAACGGTCACGGGCAACACGTCGCCTTGACCGGAAAGTCTTTTTACTAAAACACTCATCTCGTAAAAGCCTTCTCCGTACACTTCGTGCGAAAATTCCGCTTCGGTCAAAATTTCGCCGCTAATAAAAACCTTATTGTTTTTTTCCGCCAAATAGTTCATATATTTACTTCCTCCAAAGAATTTCTAACCGTTAATAACCTGTGTGCCGTCCGGAAGCATTGTGTAATTTTCTCTATACACCAGTTCTCCCACCGGCACAAAAACGTACCCCTTACTTTTTAACGCAACTATAATATCTAAAAGCGCTTCGCTAGTATGCAGCCCTTGATTATGAAACAACACTATAGACCCGCTTTTTACCCTTTTAATAACCCTGTCTTTAATTTCGCTTGCAGATAAATTTTTCCAGTCCAAACTGTCAACGTCCCATTGCACGGAAACAAGTCCCAACTCGTTTGCCGTATCAATCAATAAATCGTTATATTCCCCGTAAGGCGGTCTAAACACGGTAGGTTTTTTGCCTATCAAACGTTCTATCGCATTACAAGAAGAAGTAAGTTCACTCGTAATTGCCGCCTTATCTAGCTTACTCATATGCGGGTGCGTAGAAGAATGAGTTCCTACTTCGTGTCCGGTATCGCTTATTTTTTTTAAGTAATCCGGATATTTGTTAACCCAAAACTCAACCGCAAAAAAAGTACATTTTACGGATTCAGACTCCATAATCTCTAAAAGCTTATCCGTATAATCCACACCCCACGCACAATCGAAAGATATAGCAATCTTTTTTTCTTCCGTTCTCACCCTGTATACGGGCAATTTTCTAGAAGAACTCCCGTAAAAAACCGCATACGCACCGCTTTGCGTAATCATTAAAAATACAGCAAAAACCAAAACAATAACGCAAGCAAATTTAATAACCTTTCTCCCGTTTATTACAGCGAATTTCATTATACCTACCAAACACAATAAATTTTTATCAAAAAAAGTTGAATTAAGCCGTTTTTTGTCGCTTGCGCTTTTTTCTTTATCGATAGATTATACTAACATAAAAAGAATATTATGATTTAAAAATAAAAAAGCGCCCGTCAAAAAGCAAACTTAAAAATCTAAAACTTATCGTTCGCTTTTTAACAAAACGCTTTTACGTTTTTATTTAACCGTTATAACTTGTTTCTTATAATCTTTCCGCTAGTTGTTTTGGGCAACTCGTCACGGAAAACAACCACTCTGGGATATTTATAAGGCGCAGTATGGTCTTTTACGTACTTTTGTATCTCTTTCTTTAATTCTTCCGTGGGTTCTTTGCCCTTTACCAAAACTATGCTTGCCTTTACAATTTGCCCGCGAACTTCATCGGGAACAGCGGACACACCGCACTCTAAAACGTATGGCAATTCCATTATTACGCTTTCTATTTCAAACGGCCCTATTCTGTATCCGGAAGATTTTATAACGTCGTCTACCCTGCCAACGTACCAATAATATCCGTCTTCGTCCTTCCAAGCGGTGTCTCCAGTGTGATAATATCCGTCGTGCCAAACCTCTTTTGTTTTTTCTTCGTCACGATAATATCCCATAAACAACCCGCAAGGTCCGCCGTTTTTAACGTTTACTACTATCTCTCCAACCTCGCCCACGGGAACGGGATTGCCGTTTTCGTCTACGATAGAAACGTCGTAAATAGGAGCGGGCTTGCCCATAGAACCTACTTTATGCGGCTCTCCCACTAGATTTCCTACTATCATAGTACTTTCGGACTGACCGAAACCTTCGTGTATTTGAAGCCCCGTAAGTCTTTCAAATTGACGGTATACCTCGGGGTTAAGCGCTTCTCCCGCAGTAGTCATATGCTTTACGGAAGAAAGGTCGTACTTGCTTAAATCTTGCTTTATCATCATTCTTAGCATTGTAGGCGGCGCACAAAAAGAGGTGATGTGGTATTTTGCAAACATAGGTAAAATATCACTTGCATCAAACCTATCAAAGTCATAAACAAAGGTTGCCGCCTCGCAAAGCCATTGTCCGTAAAGTTTACCCCACATAGCTTTTGCCCAACCGGTGTCCGATATAGTAAAATGCAATCCGTCCGGATCAACCGAATGCCAATACTTCGCAGTATGGAAATGCCCCAAAGCATACTTGTAATTATGAACCGCTACCTTAGGATAACCGGAAGTACCCGAGGTAAAGAACATAAGCATAGTATCGTCCCCGCCGGGAGCGTCTTCCGTGCGTTTATAGTGGGTAGAGAACATTGTGTATTCTTCGTCAAAACTTCTCCAACCGTCTCTTTTTCCGTTAACTATAAGTTTATGCTTTAAGGTGGGGCTTTGCGCCTCTGCAAGTTCTACTTGATGCGCCGTATCCCCGTCCGCCGTACAAATCACGGCAGAAATCCCCGCCGAATTAAATCTATAAGACAAATCGTGTTCTTGTAATTGATTAGTTGCAGGAATTGCAATAGCGCCTAGTTTGTTAAGCCCAAGCATTGCAAACCAAAATTGATAATGCCTCTTTAGCACAAGCAAAACCCTGTCTCCGCGCTTTATTCCGATAGATTTAAAATAATTTGCGCAACGGCTACTTTGCTTTTTCATATCCGAAAAAGTAAATCTCCTTTCCGTTTTATCCTTAGAAACGTGCAACATTGCAAGTTTATCGGGATTTTTTCTTGCCAACTCGTCAACCAAATCAAACGCAAAATTAAACTTTTCAGTATTTTTAAATTTAATAGATAAAGGCGTTCCAGTTTCGCTTTCTACAACGTCTATAAATTTGTTATAGATCCTTTCTTTATCTAGCGATTTTTTATCTTGACTAACAGGCAAACTGTTTTTTTCTACCATATCGGAAAGTTCAGGTATCGGATCTCCCGTAGGATTTAATACTATTGCGTAAAAAATACAGTCTCTTCCGTCTACCGCAATCATTCCGTGCGGAGTAGAACTGTCGTAATAAATACTGTCTCCCGCTTCCAAAATTTCCGTGTGGTTGCCAACCTTAACCTTTAATTTACCTTCTAATACAAGGTCACACTCTTGCCCTTTGTGGGTTGTGCACTCTATCTCCTTATTTTGCGCTTCTTCGTCAAAAACGCTTCTAACGTAAAGGGGTTCGGCAATCCTGTTTTTAAAAGCATACGCCAAGTTAAAATAAGTCATTCCGTGCGCCTTTGCAATCTCTTGACCCGCACCTTTTCTTGTGACCGTGTAAGATTTAAGTTTAGGACTCGTGCCGTCTATAATTTCAGTCACGTTTACCGATAAAGCGCCTGCACAACGATATAAAAACGCAAAGTTTAGGTCCGTTTTCCCGTCCTCGCAAAGTGCGTATTCTTCTTTAGAAATACCCGTCTTTTCAGCCATATATTCTAAAGAAAGCCCCTCGATTTGGCGAAGTTCTTTAATACGCCCCGCCATCTCCTTAATTTTTAAGTCTAATTCATTCTTTTGTTCCATAAAACTCTCCTTACGGGGCAAACAAAAACCCGCCCCAAAGTTTCCTTTGAGACGGGAACGATAACATACCCGCGGTACCACTCAAATTGCGGATAATCCGCCACTCTCAGAGTCCGACAACTCTTATGACATTAACGCAGCAATCACGGGGAGATTCTACTAAGCAACTGCTTTTCTTTCTCCCGACTCGGAAATTACAGAAACAAAATATTCGCAACGGTTTGCACCGAACACCGCCTCTCTAAAGCGAATGATTTTTGCCCACTTTTCTTCAATGTCTTTATAAATTATTTTTATTCTATCAAAATTTTATATACTTGTCAAATATTTGAAAGCACTTTTTACGCTATACTAAATCTCAAACGGGTTTTGCGCATTACCGCCAAAAACTTCCCTTATCACGGTAATAGCAAAGTTAAAATCTTCTTGAGAAAGATTTATCGGCGGTGCAATTACGATTTTTCCTTTACCCCCGCAAAGAATAAGCCCTTTTTCTTTGCAACTAGCAATTTCTTTTTCGGCATCTTGAACTTTTATAATGTAATTAAGCCCGCTACACGTATATTGTTTTATTTTTTTACACGCTTTAATTGCCTGCGCCAATGCTTTTATATTCTTTTTTATCCTTTCTACGTTTTCAAGTGCATAGTTATAAACGTATTCCGCACCGCAAAAGATAAATTCCGGTACTTCAGAAATCTTAGCTTTTTCGCTATAAACCTTTTCACCTTGTAAAATTACGGTAAGCGGCAAACCGTTTGCCACGCTTCCAGCGCAAATAACCGTATCGGGAGTTATTCCGCAACTTAAATAATAAAAATATTTTCCGTATCTTAAAGGACAAGTGCAAGTTTCAAACACGATAAGCAAAATATCTCTCGCAGCACAAATTTCCGCAACTTGCTTAAAAAAACTTTTGTCTTTTGCTAAAAAAGTTTCCGCATTTACCGATTCGATACACACCGCACAAGTTTTTTCTGATAAAGAAGAAATAAAATTTCCCACGTGGTTAGTTTCAGCACACCTCGTTGCCGCTGTTCCGGAAATAATTTTTTTAGAAAACCGCTTATAAAAATTTTCTTCTATAAATAAAATTTCGTTTCTAGACTTTGAATAATTCTTTTGAGAGTAGTTTCTTGCCGCAGATACGGATAAACTTACACCCTGTTCTATAGACAATGTAAAAATCGGCTCTAATCCGCTTATTTTTTTCATTTCTTCGCAAAATGCTTGCCCATTTTTTGTAGAAACCTCGTTATTTAACAACTCTTTTTCCACACAAGAAACAAAGCCCTTATCGCCCTTTAATAAAGGATATTCTACTCCGCTGCAAAAATCAATCGCTACGCCGTTTAACTCCATTTTTAACCTTTCGCCCACCTTAAAATAAACTTAAAAAAGAGCGGTGAACCGCTCTTTTATTTTACTTATCGTTATTTTCGGATTTTACGCAAAGCGTCATAAACACCGCTATAACGTTAAACAAAAAACCTGCCCAAAACCAAAGCACTTCGTTTGCGTCCGTATGCTTGTTTCTTATAATCTCCGTGCAAATTCTAGCACATACCACGCCGCCTAAAATATAAATCACAAATCCTATGCAAGTCAAAACAATACCTAATGCTAACATAACAATTTCTCCTAAACCCTTTTTTGTTTCAATTATAGTATAATAAACTAAAATTGTCAACAACGGGTGAGTTTAAAACCAAAAATTAACAGTTTTACGGTTTTTGTTTCTTTTTGGTATATAATCAACACTTATAAAAGTAAACAGCCTGTAGATTTATATATACAAAACCGTTTACTTTTATTACAGTTAGTTGCTAACGGTATATTTAAAAAACAAAAGCACGCCGTCGCTTAAACAAAAGCGTTTTACTGCGTGCTTTTAATTTTTAATTACATATCCTTTCTTCTGTAATCGGGAAGAATTCTCGGAGATAAGGTTTTAGGCGTAATACCTGCTTTATCTAATTCCGCCTTAAAATCTTTTACGTGATTTAAGGTAAGTTTACCAACCTTAACGCTCTTTGCCCTTTCAGAAGCACTCTTTCCGGCGTTTCTACCGAAAACGATTATATCCAATAAAGAGTTGCCCATAAGGCGGTTTCTTCCGTGAATACCCCCTACAGCTTCGCCTGCAACGAAAAGGTTTTCAACGCCGCTTTCGCCGTTTGCGGAAATATCTATACCGCCGTTTTGATAGTGAAGCGTGGGATAAACCAAAATAGGTTCTTTTCTTATATCAATGCCGTATTTACCGAACATTCTAAGCATTGCGGGAATACGTTTTTCTATAGTGCCTTCTCCGCCTATCATCTCTATCATAGGAGTATCCAACCAAACGCCTTCTCCGTCCGTAGTTTTAACGCCTTCTTTTCTTTGCTTACATTCCCTTATAATGGTAGAAGCCGTCACGTCACGGGTTTCTAGAGAATAAACGAAAGGCTTACCTTCTTTATTAACGAGTTGCGCACCCAAAGAACGAACCTTTTCAGTCACTAACGCACCGAAAATTTGAGTAGGTTCTGCAACGCCGGTCGGGTGATATTGAAGGGTATCCGCATATAAAAGTTTTGCGCCTGCTCTATAAGCCAAAACCAAACCGTCTGCAGTTGCACCGTAGTGATTAGAGGTGGGGAAGCCTTGATAATGAAGTCTTCCTGCGCCGCCGGTTGCAATAATAACGGTTTTTGCCTTTGCAACGGTAATCTCGTTAGTTTCCATATTGAGTAGAACCGCACCGCAAGCCTTGCCTTCTTCGTCTTTAATAATTTCTATAGCCGCGGTAAAATCTACTACGGGAATATTTCTGTTTAACACTTCGTCACGAAGCGTTCTCATAATTTCCGCACCGGAATAGTCCTTGCAAGCGTGCATACGCTTTCTGGAAGTTCCGCCGCCGTGCGTAGTTATCATTGTTCCGTCCGGTGCTTTATCAAACATAACGCCAAGGTCGTTAAGCCATTTAATAGCATCGGGTGCTTCGTTAACGAGTTTATATAAAAGTTCGTGCTTTGCAGCAAAGTGTCCGCCGCCGAAAGCATCTAGATAGTGAATTGCAGGACTATCGTTTTCTTTATCCGCCGCCTGAATTCCGCCTTCCGCCATCATAGTGTTTGCATCGCCTATGCGAAGTTTAGTCACCATCATAACGTTTGCACCGTTTGCGTGTGCGGTAATCGCTGCGGAAGAGCCTGCACCGCCGCCGCCTATTACTAAAACGTCTACGTCGTAATCGGGATTTTCTAGGTCTATTTTAAGGTCCTCTACCCTAGATTTTCCTTGTAAAAGGTCGGCAAGTTCGTGCAAAACTTTTTCGCCTTTATTAGGGCCTACTTTTAACGCTTCATAAGCACTGTCTATATAGTCGGGGTGATTTTCTTTTAATACGGTGTCTTTTTCGTCCGCAGTCATTCTCGGAAAAAGATTGTTTAATCTTTCTTGACGAGTGGCTTCGACCTTCTTCATAGATAAGATTTGCTCTTCGGTATATTTATACATAAGCTCTTCTCTCCTTATTTCTCTATTTCTCTTTTGTTATAGAGTTCTTTAAGTTCTTCTACGGGTTTATTCATAACGTCTTCTAAAAGTTTAATGTAAACGCCGTTGTTAATCTCTTCAACTCTCTTTTCCAAGTGTTCGCTCTTAGGAGCAACGTACTTGCCGTAAAGTCTTCTTGCAAGTTCTGCAACCTGCGGATGAGAAATACCCGCGGGGCAACGAGAAGAACAAACGCCGCACATTACGCAGTCAAAAGATTCTTCCGCACACTTTTCATATTCTCCGCGTTGTGCATACGCAATGTATTGCATAACGTTTAATCCCTGAGTACAACTCTTTGTACAAGCGTTGCAACCTATGCAAGAATAAATTTCGGGATATAATTGCATCATAATTTGTTCTGTGGGCTTAATCTTTTCTATGTCGTAAACTTGTTTTACCAAGGGGAAGAAAGGAAGCGTTGCAATATACATTCCTTCTTCTACTTGCGTTTGGCAAGCCAAACAGGTTTTTAATTCTTGTTGACCTTTAATACGATAAATGGTAGAGCAAGCGCCGCAAAATCCGTTTCTGCAACCGCACCCGCGAACGAGTTGATAGCCCGCATATTCCATAGCCTTCATAATGGTAAGGCTTTCGGGCACTTGATATTTTTTACCGAAAAAATAAACGTTAACTAATTTTTCCATAAGTATCTCCTTATAAAATCAATATTCGTCGGGCAATTCGTCTAACTGATCCATTCTAAAAACAGGACCGTCTTTGCAAACGAATTTATCTCCCACGTTGCATCTGCCACACTTGCCTATTCCGCATTTCATTCTAAGTTCAAGCGTCGTATACACGCGCGACTTGTCAAAGCCAAGTTCTAACAACCCGGAAAGAGTAAACTTTATCATTATCGGCGGTCCGCATAAAACAGCCGTCATATTAGGATCTAAGCCCAACTCTTTAACGTATGCAGGAACGAATCCTACGTGCCCGTCCCAACCTTCTTGCGGACGGTCAATCGTTAAATAAACTTCAAAATTAGGTTCGTTCATCCACTCTTTTTTAATTTCTTCTATATCAACCAAGTCGTCCATACTTCTTGCGCCGTAAACAACCACAACCTTGCCGTAATTGCTTCTAAAATGGCGAACGTAGTTTATTACGCTGCGCAAAGGTGCAAGTCCTATACCACCGGCGATAAATAAAAGGTCTTTTCCTTTAAAATCTTCTTCAACGGGGAAGTTCTTTCCATAAGGTCCTCTTACGGTGATTTGTTGCCCTACTTCTAAAGCGTGTATCACTTCGGTCACACAACCGCATTTCTTTATGGAAAACTCCATAAACTCTTTATTCGTCGGAGAAGACGTAATAGAAAACATACATTCTCCCACACCGGGGATAGAAACCATAGCACATTGACCGGGAAGATGTTCAAACAACTTTTTTCCGTCCGTGCCTACTACTCTAAACGTTTTAACGTCCGGTGTATCTCTCCTTATATCGGTAATCACGCCTATTTTAGGAATAAGATTTTCGTTATCCATTTTTCTTCTCTCCTAATGCTTTTATTACTTTTACTATGTTAAGGTGTTGCGGGCACTTATTAACGCACCTTCCACACCCAACGCAAGACTTTGTTCCGTCGTACTGAGAGGGATAATAAACCAACTTGTGCATAAACCTTTGACGGAATCTTTGTAGTTGCGTTGTTCTGGAATTTGCCGCCGCCATTTGCGTAAAGTCGGAATACATACAAGAATCCCAACAACGGAATCTTATAACGCCGTTGTTCGTCTTAAAATCTCTTATATCGAAGCACTGACAAGTCGGGCAAACGAAAGTACACGTTCCGCAACCTAAGCACGCTTCCGACAACTTTGCCCATTCCGGAGAATCGAAAAGTTCGTTCAAATTTTCGTGCTTAAAAACAGATAAATCCAGGTTAGAATAAGGAAGTTTTTCTACTGTTTCTTTGATGTTTTTAGAAATATTTTCAACTTCTTTTTCGCCGCCGTCTTCCGCAATCTTTTTCAAAATATCAAACAAGTCGTTTGCTTTTTCCGTATTTTGTCTAAAATATGCGTACTCTTCATCAGTCCAAAGAGTTGCATCTCCCATAGGATTAGAAGCGTCTATTCCGAACGTTTTGCAAAAACAACTTTCTTCCGGACGGTTGCAGGCATAAGTCACTATAATTCCCGCGTCTCTCCTTGCTTTATAATAAGTATCCACGGGATTAGATAAAAACACCTTATCTAATATTTCAAAAGACTTATAATCGCACGCTTTAACTCCGAATAAAATAAACGGTTCGCACTCTTTTCTAACGTCTAATATTTCTATATTTTTACCTTCCGTTTTAAAGCCCATCATATTTTCGCTTTGCGGAAAGAAAAAGTCTTTTGCACTCTTAACGGTTTTAAGCGTTTCCAAAGAAACTGTTTCTTGGCTAGAATATAAACCGTAGTTTACTTCCCCTGCCTTTTTCAAGGGGATATATAACGGCATTTTGGAAGAAATCTCGTCGTATAAAAGATTTAATTTACTTTTTTGTAATTTAATCATTATTTTTCCTCCGTTTTCACCGCTTGATTAGGCTCTATATCGCCGGTAGTAAATTCCGTAAGCGGAGTTTTGCCTTCCGCAACTTCTCCCGCTTGGAATTCACCGTAGTATTCGTTTATATCTTTAATAAACTTTCTATTAAGCAAATGCAAAGGAATGTTTTGCGGGCACACTCTGCTACATTCACCACAGTCCGTACATCTTCCGGAAACGTGGAACGCCCTTATAACGTGATACATTTGCTCTTCAAAACTTACGTCGTTAGCTTTTGCCGATACTCCGGATTGCGGATTATCGAATACGCATTTAACACAAGTACAAGCGGGGCAAACGTTTCTGCATGCGTTGCAACGAATACATTTAGAAAGTTGACTCTTCCAAAAAGCAAATCTTTCGTCCGCAGTCATTTTTTCCAGTTCTTCAACGCCGGAAAAACGATCGTTCGGAACGAACTCTCTCTCGTGCAAAACTATTTTTTCATCGAATATTTGATGTTCCTTTCCCTTGCAAGTAGAGCATTTGCCAAGCAAAATCTCGTTTTTGTCAAAAGTTTTTTCTCCGTAAAGAGAACTTACTTTCACACTGTCGCCGTTTTCTTCAACCTCTGTCACGGCATCCATTCCCAGCGCTTTAATTTTTTCAATATCCAATTTTCCGTAGCACTCTATGCCGATAACGTAAAAGTTTTCTCTTTTTACTCTGTGCTCTTTTATAAGTTGATTAAAACTATACGTATCGCAAGGCTTTAAAAAAACAGCCGTTTTGCCTTCTTTTTTGCTTATTGCAACCAAATATTTAGAAAGGTTAGAACCGCAAAATCCGTTATACACAAAATCTTTTAATTCTTCTTTGCTTTCAAAAGTTGCGGGCGAAGGATCAAAATAGAATTCGCCTTTTTTCCAACCGACAACACGAACAACGTCTCCGTTTGCTAACAGTTCTGTTGCCCTTTCAAGCATTTTTAACTCAACGTCTTTCATTAGTTCTCCTCCTTATCTTTACAACGAAGGTCGGATAATCTCTTGTTTTCGCCTAGTTCGGAAACAGTTTTAACAAAATCGTTCATTACTGCAGAGAAACGCGCGCCTTCCGCAGCGGAAACCCACTCTACACGCGTACGCTCTTTTTCTATCCCCATATAATTGAGAAAATCAAAAAGAAGCGCCATTCTTCTTCTAGTATAATAATTCCCCGTCACATAGTGGCAGTCGCCGGGGTGGCAGCCGCACAATATCACGCCGTCCGCTCCGCGTTGAAACGCTTTTAACACGAACATAGGATTTACTCTGCAAGAGCAGGGTACTCTTATCCTATGTTCGTGTTAAAAG
>CAYVPW010000002.1:0-77632 GCA_964453915.1 uncultured Christensenella sp.
ACATATTTTCATACTTCAAAGATTTTGACAGAAACTTTCAAAATAACTATTATTTCGTCTTATTTCCTTCTATTCAATTTTTAAGCTACCTCCGTCAACATCGGTTGACGTTTGCCGTCCCTTGCGGACAGCCTATACATAATAACATAAGCATTTTATTAAGTCAAGCATTTTTTCAAAGTTTTTCAAATTTTTTTTAACTTTTTTCAAAAAACTTTTTTGACACAAAATATAGTGTTTTTATTTGATTCATACACGATATTTTGATTTTTCGCATAACCCAAATCATTAAATAATTTCTAATGATTTTACTTATGTATTTCACTCACCAACGATGAGTGTAGTTGAGATTATATAGTAAAACTTAAATTAAGTCAAGCGTTTTTTCAAAGTTTTTAAAAAAAGTTTAAAAACTTTTAAATTAGTCAAAACGTGCCCTTTTTCTTAAGTATTTACCTACCGTTTTAATGCATATCAAAAATGCAAAATACTTATTTGCAACCGTACGCCATTATAAAGGTCGCCTTATATATTATATATAATGTTTAGCAAGGCGGTTAAAACAGCGCCTTTTCTATCACTCCGCCGCCGATACATTTATCCCCTTGATAGAAAACCGCAAACTGCCCTTCGGTGATGGCGCGCTGCTTTTCTTCAAAGTCTACTCTTATATATCCGTCGCAAAATTCCAACGAACATTTTTGTTCGGGTTGGCGATATCTGAATTTTCCCGTACATTCTATTTTGTTCCCTTGCGGCTTATACGGAATAAAATTCATTTCTTTCATAATAAGCCCTTTACTATAAAGTTTTTCCTCTTGACCGTGAGCAACGTACAAAATATTGTTTTTTAAATCTTTTTCTATAACAAACCAACGAGAACCATCGTCTCCTTTTTGCCCGCCGATATTAAGCCCACGCCTTTGCCCTATCGTATAATACATAAGTCCCAAATGCTCGCCAAGCACCTTGCCGTCATACGTCATAATCTTGCCTTTTTTTGCAGGAATATACGTTTGTAAAAACTTTCTGAAATTTCTTTCGCCTATAAAACAAATACCGGTGGAATCTTTTTTTGCCGCCGTTGCAAGCCCGTGTTTTTCCGCAATCGCACGCACTTCGCCTTTTTCTAGTTTGCCCAAAGGGAACAAAACTTTATCGAGTTGAGATTGCGAAAGTTGATTTAAAAAATACGTTTGGTCTTTACCGACGTCCTTTGCCTTTAATAAATAGTGCGTATCCCCGTCGTGCAAAATATCGCAATAATGCCCCGTGGCTATATAATCCGCACCAAGCTCCATTGCTTTTTCTTTAAAATCCTTAAACTTTATTTCTCTATTACACAAAACGTCCGGATTGGGAGTTCTACCTGCGTTATACTCTCTTAAAAAATAAGAAAAAACCCTGTCCATATACTCTTTGGCAAAATTGACCGAATAATACGGAATACCTATTGCGTTTGCTACACGGCGAACGTCTGCAAAGTCCTCTTCTCCAGTACACGCACCGCACTCGTCTTTTTCTTCCCAGTTGTTCATATAAAGCCCGATAACGTTGTATCCCTGTTCTTTTAATAAAAGTGCAGCAACCGAACTGTCTACGCCGCCGCTCATTCCGACGACTACCGTTTTTGCCATTGTTTTCTCCTTTATTTTTTTGTCTTAAATTCCGAACGCCTTTTTTACCTCGTCAAAATAACCCAAAGCATCCATACGCTTATAAATCAAATCACCTATAATATCATAAGCAAACGCCAAAAAGTGAGTTGCGTCTACTTCCGCACTGTCAACCGTCATTTTCAAAAATCTGTACGGCGTTTTTCCTTCTTTCATAAGCGCAAGGTCTTCTTTGTTGGGCTTTAAGCCGTAATCCTTAAACACACCGTTTTCGCTAGAAAAATATTCCCTGAGATTTATATATTTATCTCCGAAAGCCGCTGACATTTCTTTTTCTAATTCTTTTCTGCCCTCTTTGTTTTCCGTATGTAAACCTACAACGACAAAACGCTCTTTATTCAATTTTTGACGAGCTATTGCTTTCTGTATTTGAGAAACGAGAATTTTTGGATTTTGCACTCCGTTTTCGTCTTCCCAACCGCCGTTTTGTCCCATAAAGAACACGGAAACATAGTCTAAACAAGCAGAATGACCGGAAGCGATTATCGGAGTTCCCTTAGGCACAACCGTTTCTTCACCCTCCGTTAGCCTTTTAAAACTATATTTCGGGTTTGGATCAATCCAAAATGCGCCGGTGGATATTACACCCTTTATTCCGCCTATTTCAACGGGGTTTAGTCCACGCACGCCGTTGCCGTCTTGAAGAAGAGGCGCAACCTTTTTACCGTTTGAAGAAACAAACTCAATCGGAACTGAAGACAAATACTTAGGAATTACCAAATCACTTGCCAAAACGTACGGAAAAGCACCGTTTCTACCCAAAATAGTCAAGGTCGTTTCTCCGCCAACGCCCATGTTGACTACGGGCGGACAAAAAATCCTTTCTTCTCCGCAATATTGCGAAAACAAGTTTTGCGATAAAAGCGTTTGCAGCCTGTTTGCATACGGGTGCGGTTGCATAGTAGATTCGCACGCTCCGTAAGTTAAACTATCCCCCCAACAAACTACGCCGGGCAAATATCTTTTGACAACGTTTAACACTTCTTTATGATTGTCGTTAGAAATTCTTTGAGCCATTAGATTGCTCCTTCATATTTTATATTTTTTATATAAATAATATTATAAAATGCAACCCGCAACTTGTCAACGCAAATATAAGCCATTTTTTTATGCAAAAGTCGCTATTTTACCCGCTAGGTGGGATAATTTTATAAAACACTTGATTATTTTAAATAATTTTGCTATTCTTTATATGATAGATTGATTAAATTAAAATGTATTGAACGCGAGAAAAAACAAAAAATGAAAAAACCTGTTAAAATTACAATTTTTATTATTATAGTTGTTTTAATTATAATCGTTTCGATATTCGAAATGTATGCATTTATAATTGGAATCGGATTGCTTTTTTCGTTCTTTAGTACAAAGAAATAAAAAATCGAATTTTAACCCGTAAAGGAGAATTTTATGCCAGAAGGCACTGTTCCACTGCTGATTGCCCTAATTGTTTTAATATTGATGTCGGGATTTTTTTCGTCTACGGAAACCGCTTATTCTTGTTGCAGTAGAATTAAACTCCGTTCTTGGATAAGCAACGGAAATAAAAAAGCAAAAAAAGTGTTAGAACTTGCAGAAGAGAACTACGATAACCTTATCACAACCCTGCTTGTGGGAAACAACATAGTAAATCTTACTGCGGCAACGCTTTCTACAATACTGTTTGCAAAACTCCTTGCAAACTCTAACGTTGACTCTTCTTTTATATCAACCGTAGTAATTACGGTGGTGGTCCTTATTTTTGGGGAAATCACGCCAAAGTTTATGGCAAAATCTATGCCGGAAAAAATGGCTATGTTTTATTACAACCTGATAATGCCGTTTTACTATCTTTTTTACCCCGTAAATCTTTTGTTTAAGGGTTGGAAATGGATTTTAAGTAAAATATTCCGTTTCAAAACGGAAGACGTTATCACGGAAGACGAAATTATGACCGTGGTAGAAGAAGCGGAAGAAGACGGAACTATAAGAGAAGAAGAAACTAATCTTATCCGCTCCGTAATAGAGTTTGACGACGTTGAGGTGGGCGATATTTTAGTGCCGAGGGTAAACATCGTTGCGGTAGACGTGGATTCTTCTATGGAAGATATAAAAAAGGTTTTTGATAAAGAAGGCTATTCAAGACTTCCCGTATACAAAAACAGCATAGACACCATAATAGGAACAATACACGAAAAGGACTTTTATAAAGCCTATCTTAAAGGGGCTAAAAGTTTAAACGATATTTTGCAAAAGGCCTTATACACGACGGAACACGCAAAAATATCTAAACTACTTAAACAACTGCAAAACAAAAAAGTTCATATGGCGGTAGTGCTAGACGAATACGGCGGAACGCTGGGTATTATTACGCTAGAAGATATTTTAGAAGAACTTGTCGGCGAAATTTGGGACGAACACGATCAAGAGATAAATTACATAAAAGAAATCGGTGAAAATCAATACATTGCAGAAGGAAACGCCAGAATATCAGACGTTTTTGAGTTTTTCGGAATAGACGAAGAAGAAAACGATGCAGATTCCACCACTCTTAGCGGTTGGCTTATAGAAAATTTAGGAGAAATCCCCAGAAGTGGTATAAAATTCGACTTTAAAAATTTAACCTTTCAAGTGATTAAATCTACCGTAAAAAGAGTGTTGCAAGTAAAAATAACCGTATCACAAGAAACAGAAGAAGAATAACGCCGTAAAAGGCGTTTTCTTTTCTATACGTACCCGTAGCGCAAATGGATAGAGTTTCAGATTCCGATTCTGACGGTTGCAGGTTCAAATCCTGTCGGGTACGCCACTAAAAATAAATGTCTTGATACCGTAAAGGCATCAGGATTTTTATTTGCAAATCTTTATACAACAGGGCTAAATAGGGCTAAATACTATTTAAGGAGAAAACAATGAACGGCAAAACCGATTATTTTATAAACGATGAAATAACCGTAATATCCCCAAAAGAAAACCAAACCGTTTATTTGGTAAACGATTATACAAGGCGCTGGCTAAACGCCCCTTCCTACGAACAGCTAAAAGCCGACTACGGCAAAGGCGAAAGATTAAAGGCTAAGCCCTTAACCCTATCGTGGAAATTTACAGAAAGTGCATCTTTTTTCTCTATAAAAATCACAAACGACGACGGTGATATTATAATAAAAAACACGGAAAAACAAAGATTAACCGTAAAAGACCTGAAAGTGGGCAAAAATTACGTTTGGGAAGTGACCGCATATATAAACGACGTTCCCGTTATAAAAAAACAAAGCAAATTCAAAACGGCTTTAACCCCTAGAATTATCGACCTAAAAGGCGTTTCCGGTGCAAGAGACGTTGCGTTTTTTTCTAACGACGTAAAACAAGGTTTAATTTTTAGAAGCGCTAATTTAGACGGGCTTACAAAATCCGGCAAAGCCGCCGCAAAACACCGCTACAACGTTAAAACGGAAATAGATTTAAGGCGTGGCGGAGAAGGCACTGCAGGCACGTACTCACCCGTTAAAGGCGCAAACTACTATAACTATTCGGGTGCGTTTTACGTTAGAACGGAAGCGAGCCTGCTTGACCCCGTTTATCAAAAAAACGTTGCTGACACCATATCTGTTTTTGCCAATAAAGATAACTATCCCATACTTTTTCATTGCTTTGCAGGGCGCGACAGAACGGGAACGATAGCGGTTTTATTACAGGCTCTTTTGGGCGCAAACTACAAAGATATAAAAACGGATTACGAAATTTCCTTTTTAACAAGCACAGGCTGTATGGACGGCGCTCTTCCGGAAATAATGATTCCGCAATTTAATTCTTTAATGGATTATTTAATAAATTATTCAGATAAATCTTTAAGCGAAAATACCGAGAAATTTTTAATAGATATAGGTGTTTCTAAAAGCGATTTAAATAGCATAAAAAGCATTATGTCTAATAAATCATAAATACTTTAGTTTGTTTTTAATCTCTTTCATTTAAAAACAGAAGCGAGAGAATTTTTCTCTCGCTTCTGTTTTTTATATCCGTATCCGTTTTGACAATTATCTTACGGAGTTGTTCTTGTCCTTTTGAATAACGTCGTGTGCGCCGCCTTCCACTATACTCGTTGCGGAAACCAAGGTGATGACCGCTTTTTCTTGAAGTTCCGGAATGGTTAATGCGCCGCAGTTGCACATTGTGGATTTTACTTTAGATAAACTCATTGCAACGTTATCTTTAAGAGTGCCCGCATACGGAACGTAAGAATCAACGCCTTCTTCAAAAGAAAGTTTTTTATCGCCGCCAAGGTCGTATCTTTGCCAGTTTCTTGCCCTTGCAGAACCTTCGCCCCAATATTCTTTATAATAAGTGCCGCCTATGCTTACTTTTGCAGAAGGACTTTCGTCAAATCTGGCAAAATATCTGCCTAGCATAACGAAATCCGCTCCCATAGCAAGCGCCAAGGTTATGTGGTGATCGTAAACGATACCGCCGTCCGAACAAACAGGAACGTAAACGCCCGTTTCTTTATAATATTCGTCTCTTGCTTTGCAAACTTCTATCAATGCAGTGGCTTGTCCGCGACCGATTCCCTTTGTTTCTCTAGTAATACAAATAGAGCCGCCGCCGATACCTACCTTTATAAAGTCCGCACCGCAGTCTGCCAAAAATCTAAATCCATCCGCACTTACAACGTTTCCCGCACCGACCTTTACTTTATCACCGTAGTTATCCCTAATCCACTTTAAGGTGATTTTTTGCCAATCCGAATACCCTTCGGAAGAGTCTATACACAAAACGTCAGCACCCGCTTCTTTCAATGCAGGAACTCTCTCTGCAAAGTCTCTCGTGTTTATCCCCGCACCTACAACGTACCTTTTAGAATCGTCCAAAATTTCGTTAGGGTTTTGTTTGTGGCTATCGTAGTCTTTTCTAAAAACGAAATATAAAAGTTTTCCGTCTGCGGAAACTATCGGAAGCGAATTTAATTTATGGTCCCAAATAATATCGTTTGCTTCTTTTAAGGTTGTTCCTTCTTTAGCATAAATCAACTTATCGAACGGAGTCATAAACTCTGAAACTTGCAAGTCTAAACTCATTCTGCTTATACGGTAATCTCTCCCCGTAACAACACCCAAAAGTTTCCCGTCTGCCGTTCCGTCGTCAGTCACGGCAATGGTGGAGTGCCCCGTTTTTTCTTTTAATTCTAACACGTCTTTAAGCGTATCGGTGGGTTTAACGTTAGAATCGCTTTGCACAAAGCCCGCCTTGCTGCTTTTAGCCTTTTTTACCATAGCCGCTTCGTCCGCAATGCTTTGAGAACCGTAAATAAAAGATACGCCGCCTTCTTTAGCAAGAGCAACGGCAAGTTTATCACCGGAAACCGATTGCATTATGGCGGAAACCATAGGGATATTCATTGTAATAGGAGATTGCTCCCCTTTCTTGAACTTTACAAGCGGCGTTTTTAAGCTTACGTTTGCGGGAATACATTCACTTGAAGAATGACCCGGAACTAATAAATATTCGTTAAACGTGTGAGAAGGTTCGTTAATAAATTTTGCCATTGTTTTTTCTCCTTTTTTTGCTCATTCTTAGTAGTTAAAATTAAAGGCGTGCTTATCCCTTGAGAATAAGTACGCCCGAACGGTTTTTGTTTGTCCGATACGGATTAAAGCAACGCGCTTTAGTTCACCGTCGGCTATATTATTTCTTTAATTTTATTGATTTTAGCATACTAAATAAAAAAAATCAACCTTTTTTAGCCGTTCTTACGTTTTTATTGAATTTCTTTACCGTTTTTGCCGTGTGTTTTTTCACTTGACCGAATATTTTCTTTATGATATATTTTTAAAAGTAAAAATTGGAGTTGAAACTAAAATGATAAAAGCCGTTTTATTAGACGTTGACAATACCATATTAGATTTTGATAAGTGTGCGGAAGAATCAATTAAAAAAGCGTGTTTAGCCGCTGGTATAACGTACAACGCCGACTTTATGAACGGTTTTACACAAGTAAATAATTCTCTTTGGAAACAAGTGGAAGATTCTAAAATTACCAAAGTACAACTTCACTCCGTGCGCTTTCATTTAGTTTTTAAAGAATGGAAAATAATCGCCGATGCGGATAAATTTGAAAGGGATTTTAAGTTGTTTCTTAAAGAAAGTGCACAAAAAGTAAAAGGGGCTGACGATATTGTAGAATATCTAAGCAAAAAATATTTGCTTGCCGTTGCAAGCAACTCTAACTACAATCAACAAATAAAAAGGCTTACCGCAGCGGGATTTACCCCGTTTATAAACAAATTTTATTTTTCTGCCGAAATCGGGCACGAAAAACCCGGCAAAGCCTTTTTCGATTACTGTATAAACGACTTAAAAGAGTATAAAAAAAGTGAAATAATAATTATTGGCGATTCTCTAAACGCGGATATTTCGGGCGGAATAAACGCAGGCATAAAAACCTGTTGGTTTAACCCCAAAAATCTAGACGAACCGAAAAATTATAAAATAGACTACACCGTGCAATCTTTAGAAGAAATAAAACGCTACCTTTAACGCAAATAAATGTTTTTGTCGTTGACTATTAAAGGACTTTGTGATAGAATACTAATAAATGTAATGTAATTAAATAAGGAGAAAATTATGACTTCTAGATACGATTCTGCAAAAGAACTATATGCAAAAGTAGGCATAGATACAGAAGCAGTATTAGATAAACTCGCTTCCGTTCCCGTATCTCTACACTGCTGGCAAGGAGACGACGTGACCGGTTTCGATCACGACGGGCCTTTAACGGGAGGTATTCAAACTACCGGTAATTACGCAGGCAAGGCAAGAACTCCGGAAGAACTTGTTGCCGATATGAAAAAGGTAATTTCCCTTTGCCCCGGCAAAAAGAAATTAAACGTTCACGCTTGCTACGCTATTTTTGAAAATGGCGAATACGTTGACCGTGATAAATTAGAACCCAAACATTTCAAAAAGTGGGTTGACCTTGCAAAAGAATATGGAATGGGTTTAGATTTTAACCCTACTTTCTTTTCTCACCCCAAGGTTAAAAATGGTTTAACTTTAAGCAGCCCCGATAAAGAAACCAGAGATTTTTGGATTGCACACGGAAAAGCCTGCATTAGAATTTCAGAATATTTTGCAAAAGAAACGGGTGTTCCTTGCGTTATGAATATTTGGACGGGAGACGGATTTAAAGATATCCCCGCAGACCGTATGGGTCCCCGTATGCGTTATAAAGAAAGCATAGAAGAAATTTTATCCGAAAAATTCGATAAAAACCTTGTAAAGCCTTGCGTAGAATCTAAAGTATTCGGAATAGGCGTAGAAGCATACACTTGCGGTAGTGCAGAATTTTCTTTAAGTTTTGCCGCAATGCACGACGGGTGCTTGCCCCTTATGGACAACGGACACTATCACCCCACAGAAGTTGTATCCGATAAAATCCCCGCTCTCCTTTGCTTCTTTCCCGAAATAGCACTTCATATCACCCGCCCCATTCGTTGGGACTCTGACCACGTTGTTATTTTTGACGATGAAACTAAGGAAATGGCAAAAGAAATAGTTAGATGCAACGGGCTTGACAGAACTTATATGGCGTTAGATTATTTCGACGCAAGCATAAACCGTATATCCGCTTGGTCCGTAGGTTTTAGAAGCTGGCAAAAAGCGCTTCTCTTCGCTATGCTTACACCTAACGAAAGTCTTAAAAAATTGCAAGACGAAAACCAACTTACCAAACTTATGGTAATGCAAGAAGCAGTTAAAGTTCTTCCTTTCGGAGACGTGTGGGAAGAATATTGCAATCGCCAAGGCGTTCCTTCCGATTGCGCTTTGTTTGACGAAGTAGAAAAATACGAAAAAGAAGTTCTTTCTTTGCGTAAATAATTTAAGAAATAATTTATTTATTATATTCGCCCTGTGCGCTACTCGGCACGGGGCGATAATTTTGTTTTTTATGCTAGTTCCTCTTTTAATATTCGGAATTACCGCCGTTTTGTTGGTACTTTCCGTAATAACCAAACCTTTTATCAAAATAGGTAAATTCAATATAGGATTATACTGGATAATTTGTTTGTTGGGCGCTGTTGCAATATTGATTTCCGGCACACTGCCCTTATCTTCCGTTATAGAAGCGCTTACCCAAAACACTGCCGTTAATCCACTAAAAATTCTTACCCTTTTTATTTCTATGACGGTAATTTCTCTCTTTTTGGGAGATTCCGGTTTTTTTGGGCTTGTTGCAGATAAAATCTTCCAAAAAACAAACCACGGCGGACTGAAACTGTTTTTAACGCTTTATTTCGTCGTGTCCGTTTTGACTGTTTTTACTTCTAACGACATTATTATTTTAACTTTTACCCCGCCTATATGTTTGTTTTGCAAAAAGGCAAAAGTTTCTCCCCTGCCTTATCTATTCGCAGAGTTCGTTGCTGCAAATACTTGGAGTATGGCACTTATAATAGGCAACCCCACTAATATTTATTTAGCGGGGGCGGCTAGCATTTCTTTTACGGAATATCTCTCCGTTATGCTATTGCCGACGATTGCGGGCGGCTTAGTTAGTTTGGGCGTTCTTCTTTTATTATTTAAAAAACAACTTTTCTTGAAAACCCCTGCAAAAAAAGAAGCGGTTTGTTCTCACGTAGGCAATCCGCATATTTCGCCCGCCACCTATAAAACGGACAAAACGCTTATGATAGTATCCCTATCTTGCCTTGCGGCAGTAATAATAATGCTTGCGCTATCAAACGTTACGGGGGTGGAAATGTGGATAATTTGCCTTACATTTGCAGTTGCTCTAGTGCTTTTTAGCACCGTTTATTATATTATAAAAGATAAAAGCCTTTCTCACACTCTAAAAATAGTGGGCGGCGCTCCGTTTGAGTTAATCCCCTTCGTTTTATCTATGTTTGTAATAGTTTTGTCTTTAAGCAACTGCGGTTTTACCGAAATGCTAGCGCAAATTTTTATTACGGGCACTGATAAAGACGGGGTTATATTCAGTTTTGCTTCCGCTTTTTGTTCTAATTTATTAAACAATATTCCCGCTAGCGTTTTGTTTGAAAAAATAGTTTCTTCAAAATCCGTAATCGGTATTTACGGAAGCATAATCGGCAGCAACATCGGTGCGTTTGTAACGCCGGTAGGCGCACTTGCGGGTATTATGTGGAACAAAATATTAAAGTCGTTCGACGTTAAATTTCCTTTTATAAAATTCGTACTGTACGGCATAGCGGTTGCCGTTCCTACTTTGCTTGCAACTTCTTTAATTTTGTTTATAACCGTTTAATATTGCAAAACCCCGCTTTTTGTGTTAAAATGTTCTTATGAAAAAAATTGCTAAGTTTGAAAAAGTTTCTTTACAACAATATCTTGAATGTGGCTTAAAAGAGGATTACGAAAATATTATTCTTCCTCGCCGTGCAACCTGCGGCAGTGCAGGATACGATTTTTTTTCGCCCGTGGCGTTTACGCTTTCCCCTAACGAAACAATAAAAATCCCCACGGGGATTCGCGCTAAGATAGAAGAAGGTTGGGTGCTTAAAATTTATCCCAGAAGCAGTTTAGGCTTTAAATACCGCCTAACACTAAACAATACGGTGGGAATAATAGACAGCGACTATTATTTTGCCGAAAACGAAGGGCATATATTTATAAAAATGACCAATTGCGGAGATAAACCTTTATCTATAGAAAAAGGCAAGGCTTTTGCACAAGGCATTTTTATAGAATACGGCATAACCGTTGATGACGATGCTACAAGCTTACGCATCGGTGGCTTGGGCAGCACCGATAACAATAAATAGATTATAACCGATAAAAAAACAAGTTAAAAAACCACGCTATCTAGCGTGGTTTTATTTATAATTATTTTATTTCAATCCTAAAATCTCGTCCGCAGAAACGTCTAATATTTCGCAAATATTTGCAAACGTATCTAAAGACGGAAACTTATCAAGCCGCATATATTTGCTTACCGTAGAGGGGTTTATTCCAAGTTTTTCGGCAAGTTCTTTTTGCGAAATTGAACCGTATTCTATTGCTTCTCTTAATCTTTTTTGAATATCTTCTATCCTTATCATAGTTAAAACAATAGCACATTGTGCAATTTGTACTTGACAAAAGGCACACTGTGCCTTTATAATGTTGTTAAACTACATATTAATTCAAAGGTGAAGTATTATGTTTTGTACTAATTGTGGAAAAGAATTACACGACCAAGCCGTAGTTTGCCCGTTTTGCGGAGTCCCTACGGAAAATTACAACAAAACCGGCTTAAACACAAAAACACAAACAACCATATCTAGCGGCTCTATAAAAACCGTGATTAAAGTGTTTATGATTATTGGTTGCATTGTTAACGCTTTTGCTTTTCTTATCCCGCTTGCTTGGTGTCTTCCTATGACTTTATGCTATATAAAAGCCACGGAAAAAGGCGAAACGGTAAGCACGGGCTTTAAGGTTTGCGCCTTGCTTTTTGTAAGCGTTATAGCGGGAATTTTAATGTTTTTTGAAGAATAAAAAAGGGAAATAGATATTATGTTTTGCAAAATTTGCGGCAAAGAACTAAACGATAATGCGGTAATTTGCCCCGGTTGCGGTTGCGCAGTAAATAACAATTTAAAGCCTGTTGCAGAAGAAACAAAGGTTGAACCGATAAAATCTGAGGAAAATAAGGCAAAAAACCCTATATTTACGACACATTCTGTAATGCAATACGTCACGATGGTGCTAATTTGTTTTGCCGTCACGTTTTTGTTTTTAGCTTTAATTTCAATCGGTATTGACGTTGACGTTTTCGAAACAAGATACGACATACTTGCTTGGGGAGATTTATATTTTTATTTTGAGTATGCTATTCCCTGTTTTGTGTTTACTATTCTATCATACATATCCGCACTGTTTACTTTTATTTTAGGTTTTAATTCGGCAAATAAATACAAAAGATTTTCTTCTAACACTTTATTTATTATAGTGCAATTTTTACTGTTTATTGCCATACTGCTCTTTATATTTTCTAGATAATAATCATATAAAAAGCCCGTCTTTTTTTGACGGGTTTTTTTAATCTTCTATCGTATATTTATATAAAGAAGACTTAGAAACGCCACGTTCTTTGGCAACGCGCTTTAAGGCTTCCTTTTTATCCATTCCCGTTTTTAGATAGGCATCTAGGTGCTCTTTTTCGGAAATATTTGCAAAGTCTTTTTCTTTTTTGCCTTCTACAAGCAAAACGTATTCTCCCCTAGGTTCTTTTTTTAACCCGTCTTTTAAGCTAAAGCGTTCGGCATTTTCGAACACTTTTGTAATCTCTTTTACGGCAACGGCTTGTCTGTCGCCCAAAACCTGATAAATACTTTCTATATCCCTTTTAACGTCGTGTGGGGCAGAATAAAATATCAGCGTTAGGTCTAAATCTTTATATTTTTCTAAAAACTCTCTTCTTGCGCCCTGTTTTTCCGGCATAAAGCCCAAAAAACAAAATCTTCCACTGTCAAGCCCGCTTAACACCAAAGCAGAAATACAAGCGCACGCACCGGGAATAACGGTAAATTCCAACCCGTTTTCTATCAACATTTTAGTAAGCACGTTTCCGGGGTCGGAAATAACGGGCATACCCGCATCGGTAATAACCGCTATGTTTTCACCTTTTTTAAGAGATTCTATTATCTTTTCGCCAACTTCCACTTCGTTAAATTTATGATAAGAAAAAAGCGGTTTTTTGATATTATACGCATTCAAAAGAGTAAGCGAACGGCGAGTATCTTCGCAAGCGATTTTATCAACGCTGGATAGCGTTTCCACCGCCCTAAAAGAAAAATCTTTAAGATTGCCTATCGGCGTTGCCACAAAATATAACATAACTCTCCTAATTTTTTATTTCAGATAATATTTTCATTCCGGACTTGCCGCCCTTAACGCCTTCTATAAGCAAAAGATACGGCTCTTTTTTTCCGCCGGAAACAAATTGCAGTTTTTTAGGCTCTATTCCGTGCGTTTTCATTTCGTATATAATATCAGAAAGTCTATCCGCACGATGAACGATATTTATTCTTCCGCCAAACTTTAACGCCCTGCTTGCAGAGTAAATCAATTCTTTAAGTTCTAATGCAATCTCCGTTCGGCAAACCGCAATATGCTCTTTTTCGTCTATAAACCCGCGCCCTTTTTCCATATACGGGGGATTGCAAACGATAAGCGAAAATTTTTCGTTGTAATCTTTGGGTATATCTTGCACACGCATATTAAGGGGTGTAAAAACGCCTTCTAAACCGTTTAGCGCAATGCTTTTAACGGATAAATCGTAAAGCGATTTTTGCATTTCAAACAGGGTTACGCTTTTAATAAACGGATTAAGCCCGTAAAGATGAAGCCCCACTATTCCGCTTCCGGAACAAAAATCCGCAACGACGTCTCCTTTTTTTACGCTTGCAAAGCGCGACAAAAGCACTGCGTCCGAAGTAAAGCAGTATAATTCGTCGTCTTGATAAATCTTTAATCCGTTTAAGTTAAGGTCTTCTATTCTTTCCATATAAATTTAAAAAATTAAGGTGCGAAAAAAAATCGCACCTTATTATTTCGGGATTATAATTACTCTTCCGAAATTGCTTCTACGGGGCAACCCGCTTCGCAAGCGCCGCAATCTACGCACGCATCTGCGTCTATAACGTAGTGGTTTTCGCCTTCGCTGATAGCGCCACAGGGGCAAGTGTCTGCGCAAGAACCGCAAGAGATGCAAGCATCGCTGATTTTATGTGCCATATTGAGTATCCTCCTATACGTTAATTTATCTTTTTGTATTATTCTAACACACTTTTTTTTATTTGTAAACTCTTATTCTAAAATTTTATCAAGGTCTTGTCCGTCTTCTTCATCGTCTTCTTTTTGCGGCTTTTGCGCCTTAAAAGAAAGCCTGTCTACGGGGAAATCTTTATATACTTCTCCGCCGTCTTCTTTTTGGATTTTAACCTTAGAAATTAGTTTTAGCATATCGTTTGAAACGACAATCCCTTTGCCTTCCGGCGTGCCAACCGTTCCGCCCACCTTTGGCATCTTTTTATAAACCTCGGAATAATAATCGTTTTCGTATTCCAAGCAGCACATAAGCCTTCCGCAAAGCCCGCTTATTTTAGACGGATTAAGATGAAGTCCTTGGCATTTTGCCATTTTTATACTCACCTTTCCGAACTCCGACATACAGCTTGCGCAACAACACGTTCTTCCGCAAGGAGCAATGCCGCCCAAAAGCTTTGTTTCGTCTCTTATTCCCATTTGCCTTAATTCTATTCTCAAATGGAAGTGCGCCGCCAAATCTTTAACCAACTCTCTGAAATCGACTCTTCCTTCCGCCGTAAAATAAAGCACTAATTTTTTTCCGTCGAAAGAATATTCACAACCTATAAGTTTCATTTCAAGCTTGTTTTTAACAATCATTTCGTTGGCGATACGCAAAGTTTCGGGAACTTTTTCTTCGTTTGCTTTTATCACCTTTTCGTCTTTATAAGTTGCCTTTCTAATCACCGGTTTTAACGGATGAACAATCTCTTTATCGTCAACCTCTTTTACTCCAAAAACAACGGTGGCATATTCTAACCCCTTTGCCGTTTCCACTATTACGCCGGAATTTGCGGGATATTCTTCGTTTTCGCTAGCGGGTGAAAAATAATACGTTTTAAGAGTATTTTTAAATTTCACGCCGATTATTTTCGCCATTTATATTTTCCCTCCAAAATTTGAAACAACAGCCACTCTATAACGGTAGCCGAATTCACGTTTGACTTTTTTCTCTTTTTTGCTTCGGCAATCTTTTCCAAAGCGTAAACCGAAGCCCCTAAAGTAAAACTTTTAAGTTCTTCTGCGTTTTGCAATATCTCTTCGTTTTTGATAAGTTCGTTTTGCCCTTGCGCCAAGCAAAAAATATCTTTGATAAACAATTCAAAAACGTCTATCACTTCTTCTGCCGGTCTTTTAAGGGCGGAAATTTTATCCGAATAGGTAAGTAAATTTTTGCTGGATTTCATATTTACAAGCGTATCCAACACAACCGAACGCACCTGTAAAAATTCCGAATCACAATAATTTTTTACAGCCTTACCCAGCGTTCCGTCTCCGGAAAATACCGCTTTTTTTAATAGATCTTTATCCGTATAGTCTTTTTCTAATGCAAAAAAAACGTCTTCGTCTTTAAACGCTTGCATCTCTAACTTTTTAACCCTAGACCTAATAGTTGGCAACAAAGAGTATTCTCCCGTTGCACCTATTATTATAATAACATTTTTAGGCGGTTCTTCCAACGTTTTTAAGAGTTTGTTTTGAGATTGCACGTTCATAGTTTCCGCATGGTTTATAATAAAAACCTTTTTATCGGCTTCTATGGGCTTTATATAACTCTCTTCTATCAAATCGGCAACGTCGTCTACTACAACGCTTTCTCCGTTTTGCGGATATATCTTTACGTCCGAATGAATTCTCTGTTCTATAAGCCTACAGTTTCTACATTTTTCACACGGCTCGCTTTCTTTACAAAGCACCGTTTTTGCGCAAAGTTTAAGGTATTCTATCAAATTATCTTTATCGGGCGTAATAAAAAGATAAGCGTGCGAAAGCCTGTTCGCCGTCTTATCTCCCGTTAAAATTTTATACGCACCCGTCTTTTTGAATACGCTTAAAAAATCCACCATACTAAATAACGCCCTTTTCTTTTAGAGCACCTATAATTTTTTTATGAGTTTCTTCTCTCTCTCCGCCGGCATCTATTTCTATAACGCGGTTTTTGTTGTTTTTTGCAATTTCTTTATAACCCGCGTATACCTTGTTATGAAATTCCATTCCGGAAAGTTCTACCCTGTCGTTTTTATCAACGCCGCCTTTTCTTTCAAACGCCTTTTCCGGCGTTAAATCTAAAAACAAAGTATAATCGGGCGTAAAATTCTCTATCGCATAACTGTTGATTTTAGACACAAACTCCACGCCTAGCCCCCTTGCGTATCCTTGATACGCAATAGAAGAATCAACGTACCTGTCGCAAATAACCAAAACTCCCGCTTCAAGTTTTTGTTTTATCACTTCGTTTAATAACTGAACGCGTGCAGCGGCGTATAAAAGCGCTTCGCACTCGTCCGTCATAGCGGCGTTTTTTCCGTCTAAAATTATAGACCTTATTTGTTCCGAAACAGCCGTGCCGCCCGGTTCTCTAGTTAAATAATACTCTATTTTTTCTCTTTGAAGGTATTCTTCCAACATTTTTATTTGACGGGATTTACCAACTCCCTCGCAACCCTCAAACGTAATAAATTTCCCTTTCATACAAAATTCTCTTTTATAATTCTATGCTTTCAATCGCCGCAACCGTTTCCAAAGAAGCAAATCCCCTTATAATGGTATTTACAAAAGAAATGGTTTCAAACTGCATATCTTCATGATAAATTCCGTAATCAAACATCAAAAGTACTATATCACCCTTTTTGTTTGAATCAACCAAACGGAAATATTGCGCCGTATCTTTTTCCCCACCGATAAGGCGAGAAACGTTTAATCCGTATCTACACTCAACCTCGTTCTCCGCACCCGGCGTTTGCGTTAGCGAACCGGTATTTAGCGCATCTTGATATTTAGTGTATCTATAAAACAAAGAATTTTCCGCACTTAAACTCTCGTCGTATTTTAGCGTTTTAAGCATAAATTCGGTTTCTTTGCAAAGTTTTTTTATTCTGTCGCACTCGTCTTGCTCGGATATTTCGCCTGCACGGTAGCGGTTGTCTTTACTTAACCTAGAATGAAAGTTATCTTTTATTTTTTGTTCGTTAAGCTCCGCGTAATTTAGCGGATTTCCGTTTGTATCGGTTAAAAACTTAGATAAATATTCCTTTGCCGCATAAACTATTCCGCCCTTACCTTCTTGATACTCGTAGGTATAAGTAGGATACACGTCTATTATTTTGTTTGCAGAATAACTTTGATATTCGCCTTTTTTAGAAGAAGTGTATAAATCCGAAAAAATCGCCTTTAATTCGTGCGTTGCGGAACGGCTTGACAGCACCATTGCTTCCGCAGTATTATCCGTAGAATAAACGTCTAACACGTCGAAACTGAACGTTTGTTCTTTTTTTAACATAGCACGAAGCGCCTCGTCGTTATAAGACGAAACGTTTGAATCGTAATAATATTCAAATACTTGCCCGCTGTTAAGTCTTACGGATACGAACGAAAATATAAGTTCCCAGGAAAATATCGCTACCATAATAACGACTATCATCACAACCCATTCGTAAGACAAAAAGTCGGACAGCCTTCTTTTGCTAATTTTGTTATTCATCGATGCTCCGAAAAATTATTTTTTTATAGGTTTCATCGTGGGGAACAAAATAACGTCTCTTATAGAAGCGCTATCGGTTAAAAGCATAACCAACCTGTCAACACCGAATCCCAAACCGCCCGTGGGGGGAAGTCCGTATTCTAAAGCAGTCACAAAGTCTTCGTCCACCTTTGCGTCGTTTCCGCCCTTTGCTCTCTTTTCGGCAACTTGCTTAACGAACCTTTCTTTTTGGTCAATCGGGTCGTTAAGTTCTGAAAAGGCGTTGCCCATTTCACGGCAGAATATAAAGTACTCGAATCTTTCGGTAAACGCTGGGTCACTGGGCTTACGCTTAGCAAGCGGAGAATTTTCTACCGGATAATCGTAAATAATAGTTGGTTGAACCAACTTATCTTCTACGTAAGCGTCAAAGAATGCAATCAAAACGTGCCCCTTCGTCGCTTGGTCGCCTTCTTCTACGGCAACTCCCTTTTCTTTTGCAACCGCTCTTGCAATTTCGTCCGAATCCCATTCGTCGAAATCAACGCCCGCGTATTTTTTTACCGCTTCTTTCATGGTAAGTCTTTCCCAAGGCTTGCCCATATCTATTTCTACGCCTTGATAAGTAATTTTGTCCGTTCCGCAAACGTTTTTGGTTATGGTACGGTACATATCTTCTATCAAATCCATCATTTGGAAATAGTCGCTATACGCCTGATACATTTCCACGGTGGTAAACTCCGGATTGTGGGATTTATCCATACCTTCGTTTCTGAAAATTCTACCAACCTCGTATACTTTATCAAAACCGCCTACTATCAAACGTTTTAAGTAAAGTTCGGTTTCTATACGGAGATACATATCTATGCCAAGTGCATTGTGGAAAGTTTTAAACGGTCTTGCGGCAGCGCCTATTTCTAGCGGTTGTAAAACCGGCGTGTCAACTTCTAAATAACCTACCCCGTCTAAATACTTTCTTATTTCGCTAAGTATTTTAGAACGTGCAACGAAAGTCTTTTTTACTTCCGGATTTGCTATCAAATCGATTTCACGCTGACGATATCTCGTATCTTCATCCTTTAAGCCGTGATATTTTTCTGGCAAAGGAAGAAGAGATTTACTCAACAACTCAACGCTGTGTGCGTGGACGGAAACTTCACCCGTTCTGGTTTTGAAAACCACGCCCGTAATGCCCACTATATCACCTATATCGTATTCTTTAAAAGACAAATAATCGTCCCCTAAATCGTTTATGGATAGGTAAGATTGTATAGTTCCTTTTCCGTCTAAAATCACCGCAAAAGAAGCTTTTCCCATTATGCGCTTTGATATAAGTCTGCCGGCAATACCTACGGTTTTGCCTTCGTACGCTTCGTATTCGTCCTTTACGTCTTGGCTATAAGCCGTTCTGTCGTATTTAACCTTTTCAAAAGGGTTCTTTCCCGCCGCTTTAAGAGCCTCTAACTTTTCTCTTCTAATGCGTAGTATTTCGCTTAAATCCTGTTCTTCGGGAACTGCGTTTATAGTCTTTTCTTCCATTTCAGTCTTCCTTGTAGTTATTTGCTTGTTTTCAATAAATCTTTTTTACGGTAAAAGATACAACGCCTGCGGGTGCGGAAACGTTTACGGTTTCGCCAACCTTTCTGCCAAGCAATGCGTTGCCTATGGGGGATTCGTTGGATATTCTTCCGGATTCAACGTCCGCCTCGGTAGTTCCCACTATTTCGTAAGTCAATAACTCACCTGTTTCGTTATCGGTAAAATCTACCTTGCTACCTATGGATATAGTGCCCTTTTTGCCGGTGTCTTTTATAATTACCGCATATTTGAGTTTTTGCTCTATTTCAACGATTTCGCCCTCTATCATTGCCTGTTCGTTTTTAGCAGCATCGTATTCTGCGTTTTCGGAAAGGTCTCCGAACTCTCTTGCAGTTTTAATACGCTCGGTAATTTCCGCACGTTTCGTCACTTTTAAGTATTCTAAGCGTTTTTCAAGTTCTTCTTTTCCTTCTTTGGTAAGTATTACTTCTTCAGCCATAATTTTACTCCTTTATTTAAGGCGGACGCACTTCCGCTAATATTTCTCTAGTTTAGTATTATAATATACTAAAATTCTTTTGTCAACCTTATTGCTTTGCGGCAAATACCTTTTTGTTTTGCCATTTTTAACTTTTTTTCATTTTTTGGGAAAAATTTTCAAATTACCTATTGACAAAGAAAATATTAGTGGTAAAATGATAGCGTTGAATTGAGATTTCAATTTGAACTTTCTGGGTAATATATGAAAAAGAAGCCTGCAACGCTAAGCAGGCTTCTTTATTTTTTTGATTTTATTCCCTTTCGGAATAATCACCGCAACAAGTGCAAGTGTCGCCGGAACAACACGTGACTCTAATGCAGTCTAATTGACAGTTGCAACCGTCGGCATTGTGTTTACACTTAGAAACGTCACATTTAATCGAATAATTTCTACTCATTGTTTTTCTCCTTGTATAACTAATATGCGCACTTTTTTTATTTCTATCCCGTGTTTTATTGACTTTTTACCTTGTTTTATAGTAGAATATTTTAACAAAAGCAAAGGGAGAATTTCATAATGAAAGTCGTTTTGATTAAAGACGTAAAAGGTTCGGGAAAAGCCGGAGATATAATAGAAGCAAAAGACGGATACGCAAGAAACTACCTGATTAAAAACGGTTTGGCAAAGATTGCGGACGCACAAGCGATAAACGATAACCAAAACCAAAAAAAGGCTGCGGCTTTCCATCATAGCGAAATGCTTAAAGCAAACAAGGAATTAAAAGAAAAACTGCACGGAACAACCGTTTCTATAACGGCAAAGTGCGGCGAGGGCGGCAAATTTTTCGGTGCGATTACAAATAAAGAAATATCCGAAAAACTTCTTGAATTAGGTTTTAACGTGGATAAGAAAAAAATAGTTTTAGATTCTAACATTAAAACCGTAGGAGATTATAAAGTTTCCGTAAGAATATCCGCAGAAGAAACCGCCGTAATAAACGTAAAAGTAAACAACTAAACTTAAATTAAACGCAAAAAACCCCGCAATTCATTGCGGGGTTTTTTATTTGCTAATTACTATTTCAAAGTGATTTTATGGAAGATTTTTTTGCCTTTTTTAATTATTACGCCCTTTTCTAATTCTTCTTTAGAAAGAGTTTTCATAAAATCGACAACCTTTTCTCCGTCTACGGCAACGCCGCCTTGTTGAATAAGCCTTTTTGCCTCTCCCTTGCTTTGCGTAAGTTTTGCAACAACCATCAAGTCGGATAAAAACGCCTTTCCGTCCGTTAAATTATTTTCTTCAATGACGGTAGACGGCATATTTTCATCGTCTCCAGCGCCGCTAAACAATGCGTAAGCAGCGGCTTTTGCCTTATCCGCCTCTTCTTTGCCGTGTACTAAAGAAGTAAGTTCGTATGCAAGAATTTCTTTCTTTTCGTTAATACGTTCCTCTTGCCAACCTTCCATTTCTTTAATTTCTTCTAAAGGTAAAAAAGTAAGCATTTTTATACACTTCATAACGTCGGCATCGTCAACATTTCTCCAGTATTGATAAAATTCAAAAGGAGTGGTTTTGTTAGGATCAAGCCACACGGCGCCCTTTGCCGTTTTACCCATTTTTTTGCCTTCACTATTAAGCAACAAAGTAATGGTCATAGCGTACGCGTCGTGTCCGGTTTTCTTTCTTATTAGTTCGGTGCCGCCAAGCATATTGCTCCACTGGTCGTCTCCGCCGAATTGCATATTGCAACCGTAGTTATTGTGCAAATAATAAAAGTCGTAAGACTGCATTATCATATAGTTGAATTCCAAAAAAGACAAGCCCTTTTCCATTCTTTGCTTATAACATTCCGCGCGCAACATATTGTTTACGGAAAAGCAAGCCCCTACGTCCCTTAAAAGGTCTATATAATTAAGTTTCAAAAGCCAGTCTGCGTTATTTACCATAATCGCCTTGTCTTCGCCAAACTCTATAAACCTTTCCATTTGCTTTTTAAAGCAATCGCAGTTATGTTGAATAGTTTCCGCCGTCATCATAGAACGCATATCCGTTCTGCCGGAAGGATCTCCTATATATCCGGTGCCGCCGCCGATTAAAACGACTGGCTTATTTCCTGCCATTTGAAGCCTTTTCATAAGGCAGAGTGCCATAAAGTGCCCCACGTGAAGAGAATCGGCAGTGGGGTCAAAACCGATGTAGAATCTTGCCCCGCCACCGTTTATAAGTTCTTTAATTTCCGCCTCGTCAGTGACTTGAGCAACAAGGCCTCTTTCAACGAGTTCTTCGTAAATTCCCATCTTTTTAGTTCTCCGTTAAGAAAATTGTTTTTATCGATTAAAAATTGAGTTTATTTTATCTTAATAAAAAACAAATGTCAAGCCGATTTTAAGTAGAATACTTTTTTGTTGACAATTACGTTTTTTTTATGTACAATAAACTAGTTATGAAAGATAAAAAAGAGCAGACTATTTACAATAAAATTGAATTTGACGAAAAGACGGCGGAACCCGTCATCGTAGAAGTCCCTGCAAACTCTGTGCCTGATACTTCTGAAAAAGAAGTTAAACCGAAAGCCGCACAAAAAACGGGATATAAAAATTCTTACGGCAAACAAATAGAACTTTCTACCTATACTAAAAACAGATTTAAGTATAACGAAGAAACTTCCGTAAACAAACGCCAAAAGATTTTTAAAAACTTGTTTTACGTTTTGTTTATAGTCCTAATCGTAGGTGTTCTTGCATACACTGCGTATAACGATTTCGGCTCGGGAAAAGAACTCCCCTCTTGGAGCGATATTGTGGGCGTTCTCAGCAGTTGTTGGTTCTATATTATATTCGCTCTTATAGCACTTTTCTTTTGTTATTTCTTTAAGGGAATAAAACTTTCTATGTTTTGCAAAGAAATGACTGGAAAATGGCACTTTAAAACATGTATGGAAACGGGTGTAATAGGGCTTTACTATAATAATGTGACACCGCTTGCAGTAGGCGGACAACCGTTTGAAATTTATCATCTGTCAAAACACGGCGTACACGGGGGCGTTGCTTCTTCTTTGCCTATCGCAACTTTTTTCTTAAATCAGTTTGCGTTTGTGGTTTTGGGCATAATCTCTTTAGTCTTATTTGGCTCTAACGCTTTAAATATACCGGAAGAACTTATAAACGTAGTTCCTTCTAGCGTAATTTCTGTAATTGCAATAATCGGTTTGGTGTTGTGCATATTTATCCCTTCGCTTACCGTAATATTCTCTATATTCCCCAGAATCGGTTATCGTTTGGTAGGATTAGTAATAGGCATAGGCGGAAAGTTGAGAATTCTTAAAAACCCGCGCCTTACGGGTATGAGAACCTTAAAAACCGTAGTACACAACTCTAAATGTATTAAAAAAATGGCGACTAATGTGCCCGTATTTATACTTGCGTTTTTGGCAAGTATTTGCGAACATTTGGCTCTTTGGTCAATAGCGTATTTTTCGCTTAGATTCTTTGGATACGACCTGATAGAAGTAAACGGATTTACCGAATGGCTACAAATAATGCAACTTTGCAGCATACTTTACGCAGCGATATCCTTTATTCCTACCCCCGGAAATTCAGGTGCAGCGGACCTTTCTTTTTATCTCTTGTTTGAAACGGGCGTTGCCGCAGGGCTTGCATTCCCCGCAATGCTCACTTGGAGATTTTTAAGTTTTTACTCTACGATAGTTATAGGATTTGTATTTACTTCTATAAAAAGGCGTGCGGATAAAAAAGCCGAGTTAAAGCAATAACCATTAAAGATAACACAAAAACGCCCGCAGTTAAGCGGGCGTATTTTATAAACGGAGAGCGAACAAAATGAAAGCGGCACAAAAATGTTTTGACTGCCTTTTTATAAGAAACTTACAAAGAGCAAAAGGCCTTTCGGATGAAAAAACATTCGAGGAATTTTCAAAGGAACTTAAAAACCTTCTTTACGGAAAAGAAAACAATGTTTCTACCTCTATCTTAGTATACAAAGTTAATCTTTTAAGAAAGAAATATTTCGGCATTGAGGACGACTTTGAAAAGATAAATTCTCGCTATAACAATTTTATGTTAAAGAGAGAAGAAATCATAGAAAAAACGATAAATTCCTCTAAAGACGTAATAAAAAGCTGCATAGCCTTTTCTTGTGCGGGTAATTATATAGATTTCGGAACTAACCCCAACGTTAGCGAAAACGTTTTGGAAATGTTGCTAACAACTGCACAAAGTCAGGTTTTTGACGAAGGTGAAATAGAAAGATTTAAAAAGGATTTACAAAAAGCAAACTCGATACTTTTTCTTTTAGACAACTGCGGAGAGATAGTTTTAGATAAAATTTTTATCAAAACAATAAAATCACTCTATCCTAATAAAACCGTCACGGCAATGGTAAGGGGCGGAAGCGTGTTAAACGACGCTACGTTAAAAGACGCAAAAGAGATAGGCTTAGATAAAATTTGCCGCGTGATAGACAGCGGCTACCCGACCCCCGGCACAGACCCTTCTCTTTTAAGCAAAAAGGCTTTTTCTGTGCTTAGTTCCGCAGACCTTATAATATCTAAAGGGCAAGGAAATTTTGAAGCCCTTTACGGAGAAAAATTTAACCCATACTTTATTTTTTTATGCAAGTGCGAATTATTTGTAGAGATGTTTTCTCTTAAAATGTTTGCTCCGGTTTTTTATAAAGAAGAAAATCTTAAGCTAAAAATTTAAATTCTGTCCCGCAAAAAAACGGCAAAAGTTGCCGTTTTTTGCTTTATAAGCAAACAATCGCTTGCTTTAATCTTGAATTTTTTATATAATTACTAAGTCTTTAAATAAGGAGATTTACAAATGAATATAGGCGAACTTTTGGCGTTTATACTTTACTTTATACTTATGCTGGGAATAGGCTTTTTCTTTATGTTTAAGAAAAAATCCGATACCGAAGCAGGGTACTTTTTAGGCGATAGAAAAATGGGGCCGTTTGTCACGGCAATGTCCGCACAGGCTTCCGATATGAGCGGTTGGCTTTTAATGGGGCTTCCCGGTTCTATCTTGGCTTTGGGCTTTGGTGAAGTTTGGATTGCCGTAGGGCTTGCGATAGGCACCTACTTAAACTGGCTTTTGATTGCAGGAAGATTAAGAAAATTCTCCCAAGCAACGGGAGACGCTATAACTATTCCGCAATACCTTAACAATCGCTTTAAGGCTTCCGGAAAAACACTACAAGTGGTTTCCGCAACGATTTTTTTGATTTGCTTTACCATTTACGTTGCAAGCGGATTTAAAGCCGGCGCTGCGCTATTCTCTACCGTTTTAGGCATAGAAAGTTCGGCATTATCAATGGCAATATTCGGCGTGATAATGCTTGCATATACTTTTATGGGCGGATTTAACGCCGTTTGTTGGACGGACTTTTTCCAAGCGCTTTTAATGTTGGGCGCAATAATATTTGTTCCCGTGTTTATTTGTTTTCACGGTATAGACGGAAGCGGTACGATAGATTTTTCTTCTATCACCGCAAGCAACCCCAACTTTTTTAATCTTTTGCCTAGCGGCAAGTTAGACTGGGAAAGCATAAGCACTATTCTATCCGGTCTTGCTTGGGGCTTAGGATATATGGGCATGCCCCACATTATAGTAAGGTTTATGTCCATAAAATCTAGCAAGATGATAAAGACTTCTAGAAGAGTTGCTTCCGTTTGGGTGGTGATTACCCTTTTAATGGCAGTATTTATCGCTATGGTTGGAAAGGTGGTTTTCCCCGAACTTGCAGCCAACAACGAGCAAGAAATGGTATTTATAAAAATGGTAAGAATAGTTTTCCCTGCGTTTATATCCGGAATATTCTTATCCGCTATTCTGGCGGCGGCAATGAGCACGGCAGACAGTCAACTTTTGGTCGCTTCCAGTGCGTTTACCTGCGATATTTATAAGCCCATAATAAATAAAAAAGCCACGGAAAAACAAACTCTCTGGATGGGAAGACTTGTGGTTATAATTATTTCCGTTGTAGCCTACGTGATAGCGATAATCCCGGGTTCTGGAAATATTATGGACCTTGTAGATAACGCTTGGGCAGGCTTCGGTGCCGCTTTCGGCCCGGTTATAATACTTTCTCTTTACTGGAAAAAGTTCTCTTATAAAGGCGCAATAGCAGGTATGATAGCCGGCGGACTTACCGTTGTGTTATGGATTATCTTCTTGTCCGAACCCACTGGTTTATACGAACTTTTCCCCGGTTTTATAGTGGGAATGGCAGCTTGCATAATAGGCACAAAACTAGATAAAAAAGACAATTCCGCTGCGGAAAAAACGTTTGAAAGCGCAATGAATTTCGTAGAAGAAGAATAATTTTAAAAAACAAAAACGTTAAAAAGCGATGTGTAATCCCGCACCGCTTTTTTATTACGCAACTCTCCTAGCCGTTATATAATAACTCCACCTTAAAGAAGACACGGGTTCTATCACGGCGTAATCGCTTGCGGTATGTAAAATATAATTGTCGCCTAAATATATACCCACGTGCCCTATTTTTTCTATGCCGGTTTTATTTATTCTGGATTGATTTGTAAAAAACATCAAATCCCCGCGAGATAAATCTTTTTTCTCTACCATAACGCCGTTAAGAGATTGCTTTCTGCTTGTAATATCCAAAACGATTCCGTTAGAAGCGTAAAATGCGTATAACGTAAGAGAAGAACAGTCGAATTCTCCCTTTTTAAAATCCCCGTTAAGCTTACCGTTTCCCCAATGGTATCTTTGTGCACCCCAAACGTAAGGATAACCTAAAAGAGTGCTTGCAACGTCTATCGCTTTTTCAACATTGTTATTAGCAACTTTTATTTCTATCTCTTCGCAATAATCGGCGTATACGTACGCCGTTTTTTCTTTATAAGTTGTAATATAGTAATTTCCGCTTTTTCCTTTTATTAAAACGGCGTCTTTTTTATCTAAATAACCAAGCGTAGAACCGTTTTGTCCAGCTGTGCTTCTTACCCTTAAAGAATTAACTTTTGATACGGCGTATTTTTTATATGCCGTTGTTTCTTCTGTTCCGTCGTTTTTCTTGTCTTCTTCTTTTTTATTATCATTGCCATCGTTGTTATTATCACCTTCTTCTTCGCTTGCATCTATGTCCGGCAAGGGTAAAACCTCCGCAGCGGGCGGTATCACGGGCGATTCGATTGTATTTTCCGCCGTACAGCCGGAAAACAAAAGAACTAAAACCAAAAATAAATATAACGTTTTCTTTTTCATACTTCGATTTTATCCGAGTACTATACGTAAAGTCAATAGGAGTTTTTTGGAAAAAAGTAAAAGAAAAACGCAGCCGAAAAAAATTATATTCGACTGCGATAATTATCCTTGAGGATTTTTATTCTCCACAAGGATTTTTCATTTTTATTCTTGCGGTATATTCACCGCGCCTATCAGTTTATAAACTATTCTTATGTCTTGCACGCGTTTACCGTCTATCCTCTCAGGCTTACCGACGTATATCTTATCTATAAAACTGTTTAAGATTTCAGACGTTAATTCGGTTATATCCGTATATCTTTTTACTATACTTACAAACTTTGTAACACCCTTTTCTGTTTCTTCCGATTCCGCCAAGTTGTTTCTCAACAATATTTGTTTTTGTTTTAATTCCGCTTGTTCGGTTTCGTAGTTTTTCGCAAGAAGTTCGAATCGTTCCACAGGTATTACGCCTCGCACCTTTTCCTCATAGAGTGTTACGATAATTTTCTCTATTTCAGAAAGCCTACACTCTATCCTTTTCAGTTCGTTTTTTGCCGACGCTTGCAGTTTTACGCTTTCGCGAGCAGAACATTTCATATAATCTTCCACAAACTCTTTTTTTGCTTTTTCAATAATAATATGTTTTTCATTTGTTTTCTCATTTACGTTATAAGGATTCTTTTGTTTTATCATTACAACAAGTTAAACATATTTATTCAACTTTACAAGGCTTGCTGATATTTCTTGCTCTCGACGTTCTTTTAATTTCTCGATTTCTTCTTTGGTTAAAGACAGTTGTTTTACGGTTTCAATAAATCCGTTAAAGTGGTCCTCATTTAAGAAAGATAGGTCCGAATATTCTGCAACCTTTTGCCCCATACCAAAATTGCTTTTTGCAACATAATATACGCCTATTGAATGAATAAGCTCGTTATTCTCATTCTTATAACCCGTCACGCCTATAGCAATAACTTCAGTATAACCTGTATAATGCAAAATAGCGTTTGCGTAATGTACTGCACCGTTTACAGCATACGCTTTAATATTTGTATAATCAGGTTGACCATTTGCCGTTTTGTTCGCAACGTTGCCTTCCGCGTCTAACTTAATTAGCTTATCCTTATATCCTTTGTACTCAATTAAAACAGGATAATACTTTCCATCTTTAGAGCGCAATAAAAGTTTGGCGTCAGGTCTATTTCCGCCTTTTCTACCACTCTTTGAATAATAATCATTAAGTGCTAGGTCAATTTCCGTATTCAAAGATTCTTATTCTAATTTATAATCTAATTTATATGATTTTAACCAACCATTTACCAAGTCTGCGATGTTTGGTTCAACAGATTGTATATTTTTAGCCATTTTAATTTTCTCCTATTGTATCAATTACACCACATTAAATATGACAAAATTCGTCATATTTAAGAAAATTTTATTAAAAATTTAATACTTTCTCGGGATTCATTAAAAAGTCTTGTAAAGACAACATCAATATCCCTTGTTCGTTATAACCACTCATAATCGACTGATTTACGATAATTATTTTTCTAAACGCGTCATTTATCGAAAGCAAGGACGCTTGCTCTTGCACCATCTTCTCTTCCGAAGGAATACTATAAGCCGATTGAATATAATATCTACGATTTCCAAGGTTTACAACAAAATCAACTTCAAGTTTCTTTCTTACAAATACTCCGTTTTCTTTTCCAACGTTCTCTACAACTCCGACGTCAACGGAATACCCACGCAAGCGCAATTCGTTATAAATAACGTTCTCCATAATATGCGTATATTCTTGTTGACGGAAAGAAAGCCTTGCGTTTCTAAGCCCTAAGTCCACAAAATAGTATTTTGCAGGTGTATTTATATATTTTTTCCCTTTTATATCATACCGAACTGCCCTTTCTATCAAAAAGGCGTCCTGTAAATAATTGAGATAACTTGAAATTGTATTTGCGGATAATTTAACGTTTTTCGTACTTGCAAAGGTATTTGATAGTTTTAACGGATTGGTAAGTGAACCGATAGCTGACGCTAATATGTCCGTTAATTCGTTAATCTCTACATTGCCACGCAAATTGTTTCGATTGATAATATCCGCCAAGTAGGTCGTATCAAATAAACTAGTTAAATACTTCGCTTTATCTGCCACTGTTTCCATGGAAAGGCATAACGGCATACCGCCGTAGTTGCAGTACATAATCCAAGCCTTATCGAAATCGCCACCGTAAACGGAATAAAATTCTGAAAAATTTAACGGATAAACTCTTATTTCATCTCCACGTCCACGAAACTCGGTTATGATATCACTTGATAAAAACTTTGAGTTACTACCCGTAACGTAAATATCCGCATTAGCAATATGCATAAATCCGTTTATTACGCTTTCAAATTCAGGAACAAGTTGTATTTCGTCAAGTAAAATATAATAATCCTCGTTGTCAACAATTTGACTCTTCATGTAATTATACAATTCATCGGGATTTTGCAATTTTCTGTTTCCAAAATCATCTAAAGCAATAGAAATTATATGGTCTTCCATAATTCCAGTTTCAAGCAAATGGTCGCGAAATAACTTAAACAATAAATACGATTTACCACAACGTCTTATCCCCGTAACGATTTTAACCATACCGTTTTTCTTATGTTGGATTAATTTTTTTAGATAAAAGTCTCTTTTAATTTCCATATAAAAATCCCCTAATATTATTTGCCTATAATATTATAACCTAAATTAGAACAAAAGTCAATCTGCCTATTTAGAATTTTTGCAAATAACTGCAAAAATTCTAAACGCCGACTTTTTAAAAATATAAATCGACCACACTAATGTAGCCGATTTTTACGAATTTGTTGTTTGATTAAAATTTTATTTATCCCTAAGGATATTTACCTTGCGTTAAGTTTATTTTTGTTTTTATTCCGCTTTATCGCTTTTTTCGATAACCATAAGCGTTTTTTTATCTATTTTTGCATTCAAGTACTTTATTAAAAGCACCGCACCTGCAAACAGTGCAAGCGCAACCACCCAAGTAATTACACCGCAAAGCACGCTTCCCAATTCTACACACGCACCGCCCACCAAATAAGAAACGGCGGCAATTGCAGCGACTAAACTTGCATACGGAAGTTGCGTGTTTACGTGCTCTACGTGATTACATTGCGCACCCGCTGAAGCGAGAATGGTGGTATCGGATATGGGTGAAACGTGGTCGCCGAAAACCGCACCGCCGAGCGTTGCCGAAACGGTGAGAATAACAAGCGTTCCGCTTCCGCCAAGCAAGGCAACCGCTATGGGCACAAGTACCCCGAAAGTTCCCCAAGAAGTTCCCGTAGCAAACGCAATAGCACCCGCTATTACAAAGAAAATAAAAGGGAATAAAAACGTGGGGAAAGAACTGTTTGCAAGGTTGTTTTGCACAAACGCCCTTGCATCTAGATATCCGCCCTTAGCGCCCATTATTCCTGATATAGACCAAGCAAACGTAAGGATAAATATTGCGGGAACCATAGCCTTAAATCCGTCCACAAAACTACCCGTTATTTCCTTAAAAGATACAACCCTAGTAGCCATATAATATATAGAAATCAATATCAAAGCAAAGGTAGAACCTATCGCCAAAGACATTCCGGCATCACAATTAGAAAACGCTTCTATAACGTTAGACGATTGCGGCACGTAAGTTATTGCGATGCCGTCGTAAAAATAGCCCGTATAAATCATTCCGCCCACGCAACACAATATAAGCGTTATTACGGGCAAAAGCAAATCCCTTACCTTTCCTTTGGGGTTTGCAACAATCTCTTGATCTGCAACGAAGTCGTTAGCGGCTCCGCCAAAAACGTCCCCCGTTTGCTCGGCTATACGCTCGTGCTTTCTCATTCTTCCGAAATCGAATTTAAATATGCAAAGTGCAAAAACCATTATTATGGTAAGCAATGCATAAACGTTAAACGGAATAGTGCTTATAAACACCATAAGCCCGTCGCCTTCTAACTCTCCGGCAACTGCGGCAGCCCAACTTGATATGGGCGCTATAATACAAACGGGAGCGGCTGTCGCGTCTATTATATAAGACAGTTTAGATCTGGAAATCTTAAATCTATCCGTCACCGGACGCATTACGGAACCGACCGTTAAACAGTTAAAATAGTCGTCCACGAAAATCAAGCACCCAAGCCCTGCGGTTGCCGCAAGCGCACCACCCTTGCTTTTTATCTTTTTGCCTGCCCACGTGCCGTATGCTTTTGCTCCACCGGACTTTTGCATTAAAACTACCAAAATTCCCAAAACAACTAAAAACACTATAATGGGAACGTTATCGCCCACCTTTTCACTCATAACCTTAAACACGGTAAACATTGCGTTTAGCGGATCACCGGCAGTGTAAATCATTGCACCGACAAAAATACCTAAAAACAACGATACGTAAACCTGTTTTGTAATAAGTGCCAAAACAATTGCAATTATTGCAGGCAAAAACGCCCAAAACGTACCTTCCATAAAACTTTTCTCCTAAGTAAAATAGTATAAAATACACTTGTGCTTTTAATGTTTTAATACCATAAAACATTAACACGGATATATGCTTTTGTCAATACCCGTATTAAATACTTTTTATTGGGTACGATAAAAAAGAACATATTCTGTTTAAGAACACGCTCTTTTTTTATATTTACAATTATTAACCCTAACTTTTTAGCCAAAAATTAAAGTTTGTTTCTTTGTATTTTGCCGCTTATCGTTTTAGGCAACTCGTCACGGAAAACAACCACTCTAGGATATTTATAAGGCGCAGTATGGTCTTTTACATACTTTTGTATCTCTTTCTTTAATTCTTCCGTGGGTTCTTTGCCCTTTACTAAAACTATGCTTGCCTTTACAACTTGTCCACGAACGGGATCGGGAACGGCGGACACACCGCACTCTAAAACGTATGGCAATTCCATTATTACGCTTTCTATTTCAAACGGCCCTATTCTGTATCCGGAAGATTTTATAACGTCGTCTACCCTGCCAACGTACCAATAATATCCGTCTTCGTCCTTCCAAGCAGTATCGCCGGTATGATATAATCCGTCGTGCCAAGCGTCCTTTGTTTTTTCTTCGTCTCGGTAATATCCCTTAAACAATCCGCAAGGCACTTCCTTTTCCGTATGAATTACAATCTCTCCTACTTCGCCTGCAGCAACGGGATTCCCGTCCGCATCAACTATATCCACGTCGAACTGAGGAGAAGCCTTGCCCATTGCGCCTACTTTGGGCGTTGTTCCGTAAAGGTTTGCTATTGCCAAAGTAGTTTCCGTTTGACCGAAACCTTCCATTATTTCTAAGCCTGTAGCCGCCTTAAACTGGTTAAATACTTCGGGATTAAGCGCTTCACCCGCTGTCGTCATATGATGTATAGAAGAAAGGTCGAATTTAGACAAATCTCCTCTTATCAACATTCTAAGCATAGTGGGCGGAGCACAGAAAGTAGTTATGTTATACTTTGCAAACATAGGAAGTATATCGTTTTCGTCAAATTTATCAAAATCGTAAACGAAAACCGCTCCTTCGCAAAGCCATTGTCCGTAAAGTTTACCCCATAAAGATTTACCCCAACCGGTATCGGATATTGTTAAGTGCAAACCGTCTCTTTCGCAACAATGCCAATACTTTGCAGTGACGTAGTGTCCCAAAGCATAGGTGTGCTTATGTGCCGCCATTTTGGGATTGCCCGTAGTTCCAGAAGTAAAGAACATTAAAGCGGTATCGTTTCCGCAAGAAGAATCTTCCGTACGCTCGAACTTACCGGAGAAAATACGGTATTCCTTGTCGAAATCTCTCCAACCTTCTTTTGCTCCGCCAACCATTATTAGGTTTTCTACTTGCGGGCACTTTGCCGCAGCGCTTTGTGCAAATTCAAACGTATCTCCGTCCGCCGTGCACACAATCGCCTTAACGCCTGCGGAATTATATCTGTACTCAAAATCGTGTTCTTTAAGTTGATTAGTTGCAGGTATAGCAACCGCACCCAATTTATGAAGGGCTACCATACAAAACCAGAATTGATAATGGCGCTTTAAAACAAGCATTACCTTGTCGCCCTTTTTGATGCCTAAAGAAGTAAAGTAGTTTGCAACTCTGTTAGATTCTCTCTTTATATCCTTAAAGGTAAAGCGACGTTCTTTTTTATGCTTGTCTAAATGCAACATAGCAAGCTTGTCCGGATATTTATCCGCAATTCCGTCTACTATATCAAAGCCAAAGTTAAACGTGTCTGTGTTTTTAAATTTTATGCTTTCTAAAACACCGTTTTCGGTTTCTTTTGTTTCTATAAACTTTTCGCATACAAGCTTTTGAGATTTTTTAGCCGACATAACGCTTTTTCTAACGATAGTTTCTTCGGTATGGTCTCCGGACATAACTACCGCGCAAAAAACGCAATCTTTTCCGTCCACGGCAATCATTCCGTGCGGCGTGGAAGAATTGTAATATATGCTGTCGCCTTCGCCTAAAATCTCGCTGTGTTCACCTACTTGAACCTTTAACTTTCCGCTTAAAACCAAGTCGAATTCTTGCCCGGAGTGGGTTGCTAGTTGAATGGGCTTATTTTGTTGAGAAGCCGAATATTCGTACTTAACCCAATAAGGTTCTGCAAGTTTATCCTTAAATTTAGGCGCAAGATTTGCAATGTCTATTCCGTCTTCTTTAGCCGTTCCTTGCCCTTGCCCTTTTCTGGTGACGGTATAACTAGAAAGTTTTGCCGAACTACCTTCTAAAAGATCTGTCATATCGACGCCTAACGCCAAAGCGCATTTATGCAAAAACGAAAAGGGAATATCGGTCTCGCCGCCTTCGTATGCAAGATAAAGACTTTCGTCTACGTCAGTTTTTTCAGCCATTTGAGCAACTGAAAAGTCCATAATTTCTCTAAGTTCCCTAATTCTCGAAGCTATCTCCGAAAGTCTGCTTAAAGTGTTGTTTGTGTTCACGACCAAATACCTCCCGATAAATTTTAAATAAAAAAAATCGTCTCAAATCTTTGAGACGAATGTTTACAACACACGCGGTACCACTCAAATTGCAGTTATACTGCCACTCAGAGTCCATCAACTCTTATGCCTTTACGCAGCAATCACGGGAAACGCCTACTAAGCAAAACCGTTGGGGTTTCCGGCTCGGAAGCGATGGGATATTCTACTTCTTTTTATCGGGATTGCACCATCCCCGACTCTCTTTGAAACTTCTATAGAATCCGTCTTCGTCGTAGCCTTTAATCTATTAAGTTAAGCAGATTTTAACACCAAAAAAACGCTATGTCAAGCATTTTTTTACGTGCTAATAAAATTTTTTTTATTTTTTATAGCGGATAACGCTCTTCTATATCAAAATCTAAGCCTATTTCTTTTGCCCTATCCCACGCTTGCAAGTATTCTAAACACTCCGTAAAAGCCGTTCTTTCCCCATACTGAAACTGCTCTTCTTCTCTATCCTTAAAATCCTTTAAGTCTTCTAGGTACTCGGATATTATACGTATCATTGTTTCTAATACTTCTTCCGCAAATAGTTTTCGCATATATTTATCCCAATTTAGACCTTAAAATATCTTCGTATGATACCAAGCCCTTATACACGCAACAAATATATATTTTATTTACAAACTCCTTTTTGATTTCGTAATACTTAGTTCTTTCCATAGGGCTTTGAGATATTATGGCAACGTCCTTTTTTCCACTCTTTATATCGGAAAAAATCTTTTTTAGCCATAACGATTCTTCGTTTTGTACTATTTCATCGATTATGTCTATAATCATTATAGTATCTTCGTCTATCGTAATTTTTTCTTTTTGCTTGCTTATATAAAACTCTTTTTCGGTGCTCCCTTCGCTTAACATCTCCAAAATATATGTAAGTCTTTTTACTACGTACTTTACTTTTTCTCTAGTCAACTCTACTTTCTCTTTAGTCTATTTCTTCCTTTCATTATATATCTTTTTCTCGTAGTAAAAGTCCGTACTTTTCCATTCGTTTACAAGTCCTTACTTAACCCTGCAAAATCAAACGAAAAGCATATCCTTTTTTATTTAAGATTTATTATAAATCATTATTGTATAACTGTAAACACAACTTTTCTGTCAATGCACTAAAAAGGTAGATTATTAAAAGTGATTTTCTCCCCATTCGGTTAAAATTTCAGGGAATACGGTGGACAACCACACTTGTTTTAGACTAATTTTTTACGCAAAAAACAAAAAACGGCCTTTTTTTGACCGTTTTTACGCTTTTGGTTGCGTGAGTAGGCGTTCTTTCTTGCCTTTTACAAAAATAAAACGCCCAAAACGTACGTTTCATAAAACCTTTCTTTAAGTATAGAAATATTAAAACCGCTTATTTTTTCCATATTTAATACCCTAAAAATTATCACTGATTTATTTTGGATTTTATTTTTGAACGGTAGGCATTTCCGTTCTACAAAAAAAATAATCCAGAGACACGTTAAAATATTCCGCAAAAATTATACCGGTTTCTATTGTGGGCACTCTAAGGTTATTCTCGTACTTAGATATCAACGCTTGTTCTATCCCCGTATCCATTTGCAACTTTATTTGCGAAATTTTTTTGTCTTTACGCAATTGTTTTAATCTGCATTTTATCTCCATATATAACATTTTGTCATATTTTGCTTGACTTTATATGACGCGTTGTCATATAATAATGATAAATTATTTATATTGGAGAAAAGAAATGAATAAAAATGTTTTTAAGTGGGGTTGTTTTTTATCGATTGCGTGCTGCATCACCGCACTTATCTGCGGTATATGTTATCTGGTAAGACTTAGCGATTTAGCAGAAGTTTTAAAGGGTTTAGACGTAGAACTTATATCCTTTTCTACCTTTTTTTACGTGTTAATTCTTCCTGTTTTGTCTACACTTTTTTTAAGCATTCTTTTTGGAGCGCTTCTTCAAATAGACGACTCAGTGGGTTATCTAAAAAAATCATGCCTAGCAAAGGCAGAAAATGAGTCACTCAACAAAAAAATCAGCGAGCTTCAAATAAAAATAAATAATCTAGAAAGAAAAACCGACTCCACTCAAGCCCCCGTTAAAGCCCCCGAAGAATCATCTAACGAATTAAAAGACAAATTAGATATGATAATAAAAATGATTGGCAAAAACGAAAAACCGACTATCGAAAAATAAAATCGTTTTTCGTTAGCATATTTTAGTCAAAAAGAAAAACACCAACCGTTTGGTTGGTGTTTTTCTTTTTGGTTGCGGGAGTGGGATTTGAACCTCACGACCTTCGGGTTATGAGCCCGTAAAAACAACTTAAAATTGTCAGTAAAATACTGACTTTTTGAAAACCGTTCCCCAACGGTTCCCCAAAATTATCAACGTCGTTTTCTTGCAAATTATTAAGTTTCTTCGAGTTCTTTTTTAAGTAGCTCGGGTAATGCGTTTGCGTTGTATTTTCTAAACGCTTGTGCTGATAAGGGGGTGATAAACTGTAAAACAATTTCGTTATAGTTTTCGCTTGAAATATTAAGCGGTTGCGCTATCTTTCCGTTATCAACTATAAACGATGCTTCGTCTGATGGATATTCGGGGCGATTTTCTTCGGCTATGGTTATGTCGTGCCAACGAACTACAACCGTTGCTATTCCCGCGACTGCCGTGTCCCACGCTTGCAACGTGTAATAATACTTGTCTTCGGCATCAATTTTAATCATTGAATACCACCCCGACTGTTCGCCGTCTGGTCGGGTAATACATAGTTGAACCGCCATATTGTCGGCAAGTATCTGCCCGGTATCAATAGGCGATTCGTTTTCGTTCCACTCAACGTAAATGCGTCGTGATAAGTCTTGCCCGCGCCTTACTATTTCGCCGCGTAGCAATTCGACGCTTCCGTCTGAACTTAATACAATTCTCATTTTTTTTGCTCCTTTGAAAATTTGATATAAAAAAAGGAACTTGCTTTTTCGCAAATTCCTTTTCTATCCTATAATAATTATTTAGTTGTTGTTTTGTTGTGGTGGTTTACGGTCTATAACGCCCCTTGCAGCGAGCTCTTGTTCAAGATAGAAAACTCGCCCGATTAAATGTTCAAGCGCCCTTAAAACAAGCAAGACGGCGTATGAAAACACATAGGCAACAGCCACTAAAAAATAAATCAGCGGTTCTGCTTTTATTCCATATAGTTTAAGAAATATAAATACCCCGCCAAGCAAGCCAATGTAAAAACAAATTTGATAAATACGCCTAATTAGCGCAATAGATTTGCACGCCGAATAGTTTTTCATCTCTTTATAAAAGTCGTTCATAGTCTCTCCTTTGGAATACAAATTGTATCATTTAGGCACTTTTTTGTCAATTAAATATTGCGCCTAAACATAAGGTATATTGCGGGCAGTAAACTGTTTTCGTAAACAATGCCCTCGACATAAACGCAAATTCGTCCCGTAGTTGTTACTATTCCATAACCCTCACCTACCTTATCGCCGAGTGGTAACTCGGTAGGTGTTTCAATCTTTGCCACAAATGAGCCAACAGTTCCCGAACTGCTTGAAGAGCTTGCGCTATAATGATTACTTTCAGAATTTTCCGATATGCAGATATGTTTTGTTTTTGTGGTATAGCCTATCGGCGGCATATTCAACATAATAACTTCGCCTTCAAATTCGTCTGCAAGGTGATTTTGTTTTTTCTTGAAAACCACATACCTATATTTGGTTGTGAAATCACCAACAAGCGGTAATGTTGCAGGTAGTGCCGGTCCTATCATAATTTTACTATTTGGCGTAACAAAATTTAGTTGTGCTGTAACACCTATACACTCTCTACTGTCTTTATCAACAATGCAATCGAGAAATTTTGCTATTTCTCCGCCGTATTCATAATTTGTATTGTTAGACCACTTATAAAGGCTTTGCGCAAAAGCAGTTTCGTCATCACTTGAAGTAAATTTGTTTGTATATATTAAGTGTAGTTTGTCAAAGCGTCCGAAAGTGTTTCCGTATCTTATGTATTGTTCTTCGTTATAAGTAAACGTAACAAACTCCGAACTTGTTCCTGCGCTATAATTATCGTCAAGAGAAAAATACGAAACGATAGAATTTCCAAACGGGAACGTTGCAACGGGAACGATAAAAGTGCTTTGTTCAGTTTTTCCGTAGTTTTCCGAAGTTGGATCGGCGCACGTTGATTCTGCTATGCAGCCTACCGCCGATATCTTCCCAAACTTCACAGAAGAATAGCCGTTATTTTCTTCTTCGCTTCCATCGTTAATACCACCCCAAAAGGGAACTACGCCCGAACTACCACCACTTGAAGAGCTGTTTCCAGAGCTATCTTCGTCAAGGTTTGAAAGCTTTCTGCAAATTTGCGCCATAGTCCAAGCTTGACCAAACCCCACATTTGCAAGCTGACTTTCAACATATTCTTGATAATAAGTATAGTCGGGGCTGTCATAAAAAGGCTCTATGTCAAGATTTATATCTACAACACAAAACTCTCCTTTTGTAGAATTTACCGAAAAGGAGATAAACACAATGCCAAAACACATAAGAAAATTATTGATAATAGAAAAAAAGCGTTGCCGTATTAGGCAACACAATGGGAAAAAAGGGTATGAAATTCGTTTACGTCGCGACGGATACGACATTTCTGCAAGTGGCGTTACAATTGAACTTGCAAAAGAAAACTTTATAAAGAAATTAAAAGTAGCAAAACCGAACGAGAATATCGGCGAAGTAATTATCCCGAAAACCTTTAACGCGTTTGCTATGTTTTATTTTGAGAACTTTCGCAAAGAACTTGTTGCAGAAAAAACCTTTTATAACGATTTGAGCCGTTATAAGAATTATATTTACCCCGCTTTTAAGGAACGCCCCTTATTAAAGATAACGCCGGCAGACTGCAAAAAATTGATAGATTCAATTAAAAAGAAAGGGTTAGGAAAAACCGCTGACGAAGTTTATTCTTTGCTTAACGTTACATTTAAGTGCGCTATAAATCACTCAATTATAGATAAAAACCCGCTTGATACGATTTTGCACATAAAACACGAAAAGCAATCAGGCGTGGCGCTAACCAAGGAAGAAGATTCTATTTTATACGCCCAACTAATCAACCCAGCGCACCCCGAAAAATACCGAAAAGCCATAGCAATAGCGTTATTTTGCGGTTTGCGTCCTAACGAATACTACAAAATTGTTGACTATAAGCCACCTTTTATAATCGCTGAAAACAGTAAGCGTAAAAACAAAAAAGTAGAATATAAGCGTATTCCCGTTATTGATGCGCTTAAACCGATTTTAATTGACGGCATAGGCAAATTACCAACAGAAAAGTATTTGCGCGATTTCCTAAAAAAGATACTGCCAAATCACACGTTGAAAGACTTGCGTAAAACTTTTAACACTCGCTGCAAAGAGTTCGGCGTTTCCGACCATGCGCGCAAGCACTTTATGGGGCACTCACTTGGAGCGTTAGACGGCACTTATACCGAGTTAACCGACGAATACTTGTTAAAAGAAGCGGAAAAATTAAACAAATGGCTTGCCGAGTTCCCCAAAAGTTCCCCAAAAACTTAAACTTTTTACCTAAATCAGCGAAAATCTAAAATAAAAAAAGGGCATTTTCAAGCCTTTTTAGCCTAAAAATGCCCTATTTGGTTGCGGGAGTGGGATTTGAACCTCACGACCTTCGGGTTATGAGCCCGACGAGCTACCAAGCTGCTCCATCCCGCGATATCTAAAATGCTTATTCATAATATACCATTATTCTGTCTTTGTCAACCGTTTACCGTAAAAAATTAAAAATTATCTACCTATTGTTCTTGTCTTTTTTTTCTCTCTTTGGTACAATATATTTATGGAAGTAGAATTTAGCAATCTAATTTCAAAAGGTCAAACGCTTGCCGTGGCGGTTTCCGGCGGAAGTGATTCTATGGCGCTTTTGCATTATACACACTATAACGCAAAAAAACTAGGCATTAAGGTTGTTGCGCTAAACGTAGAACACGGAATTCGCGGTGAAGCGTCGATTTCCGACACGGAGTTTGTAAAGGACTATTGCTTAAAAAACGGCATACCCGTTATAACATATTCCGTGGACAGTATAAAAAATTCCAAAGAAGAAAAACTTTCTTTAGAAGAATCCGCAAGGAACCTTAGATACAAATGTTTTTTTGACGCAATAGATAGCGGCAAATGCAACGTTGTTGCCACTGCTCACCATAGAAGCGACAACGTTGAATCCGTTTTACTAAACCTGTTTCGCGGAACGGGGCTAAAAGGTCTTGGCGGAATTTCCGCTAATTATCAGGGTAAAATAATACGCCCCTTTCTTTATACTTCTAAATCGGAAATAGAAAATTATATAAAAGAGAACTCTATCCCGTTTATTACGGACGAAAGCAACTTTTGCGACGATTATACCCGAAATTTTTTGCGCTTAAACGTTATTCCAAAGATTAAAGAAATTTTTCCGGAAATGGAAAAAAGTGTTTCTAGATTTTCCGCAATCGCTAAAGAAGAAGACGAATATTTAGATAAAATAGCACGTTCGGCAATAACAATCTCAAAAAACGCCGTAGAAATAAGTCTTCCGTTAGACAATGCAATACTGTCTAGAACAGCGGTTATAGCGCTAAAAGCCTTGGGGATAGAAAAAGACTGGGAAAAAGCGCACGTAGATGCGGTTTGTGAGTTGAAAGATAAACCTAACGGCACTAAGATTTGTTTGCCGCAAAATGTTTTTGCAATAAAAGAATATACCAAAATAACCGTATATAAGCAAGAGAAAACAAAGTTTAACGACACCCCGTTTTTTATCGGAGAATTATCGACAAACAACGTAAAAATCTCTATAACAAAAGTCCCGTTGTTGGGCACGGACCTAAAAAGCGGATTATATGCCGATGCAGATAAAATACCTGACACCGCAAAGATACGTTTAAAAACAGACGGTGATACTTTTACAAAATTCGGCGGCGGGACTAAAAAGCTGTGCGACTATTTGACAGATAAAAAAATTCCACAAAGAATTAGAGACACCTTGCCGATTATTGCAGAAGGAAAAGACGTTTTGGTAGTATTCGGCGTCGCTATTTCGGACAAGATAAAAGTGGACGAAAATACAAAATATTTATTAAAATTTACTTACGAGGAAATAAAATGAAAAAACTTAAAGTCGTTTTATCCGAAAAACAAATTCAAGAGAGAGTTGCCGAACTAGGCAAACAAATTACCGCAGATTATAAAGGCAAACGCCCTGTAATTATCTGCATGCTAAAAGGTGCAGTCGTTTTCTTTTCGGATTTAATAAGAAACTTAGACGTTCCCCTTTCAATGGAATTCGTTAGACTTTCTAGTTATAGGAACGGAACTTCTAGCGGCGAAATGCAAATAATAAACGACCTTAACGTAGACGTAAACGGAAAGGATGTTTTGATTGTTGAAGACGTTGTTGACAGCGGTAAAACGCTTTCTTTCTTTATAGACCTTGTTAAAAAGCAAAACCCCGCTTCCGTAAAAATTTGTGCGTTTTTAGATAAACCGGAAAGACGCACCGTAAACGTAGACGTAGATTACGTTGGTTTTAGAGTTGAATGCGGCTTTGTTATCGGCTACGGACTAGACTATGCCGAAAGTTTTAGAGAACTCCCCTTCCTTGCGGAAATACAATCTACCGAAGAACTAAACGACTTTTACGATTGCTAATATATAACAAATTTTAAACTAAAACGGTTGAAATATTTACAGCAATTATTTATTAAAAATAAAAAGCGGTATGCTAAAAGTTTTTAGCATACCGCTTTTTTGTTTACTCATTTCTCAACAGTTTTTTTAATAAAGGACAAACTTCTTCAGTAGGAAGACCTACTATGTTATCAAAACTTCCGTTATAACTTTCTACAAGCGGAAATTCGTCTTGGATGCCGTACGCTCCCGCCTTATCTAGCGGAGAACCCGTGGCGACGTATTCTTTTATTAAATCTTCGCTTAACAAATTAAATTTCACCTCAGTTTTTAAGCAAGACGTTATTTCTATGCCGTATCCTATTACCGAATATCCCGTAATCACCGAATGAGTTTTGCCGGAAAGGCTTTTTAGCATTTTTACTGCTTGCTCTTCGCTTTTCGGTTTTCCTAAAATAGCCCCGTTTAAATCGACAACGGTATCTGCGCCCAAAACTATTGCTAAATTATCTTTTAAGCTCTCAAATACGGCTTTAGCCTTGCCCTCCGCATTATATTTTGCTATTTGCTCCGAAGTTCCGTCAATATTTTTTTCGCAAAAATCACTCGATTTTACCGCAAACTCCAGTCCTGCTTTAGTTAAAAGTTCTTTTCTTCTCGGAGAATTGCTTGCAAGGATAAGTTTCATTTTATTCTCCCCTTTTCTATCACAAACTTCTTTACCGTTTTATTTCTAAAAACGGTTCTGTCTATTCCCGTCGCCGTAAATATAGTTTGTAAATGTTCCACGCCGTTAATAAGTTTTCTTTGCCTTTTTTTATCTAATTCTGATAAAACGTCGTCCAAAATAAGTATCGGATATTCTCCGAACCGTTTATTAAACGTTTCCGTTTCCGCAAGTTTTAGAGAAAGTGCAACCGTTCTTTGTTGCCCTTGAGACGCATAAATTCTTGCATCCATACCGTCCAAAATAAATTTAATATCGTCTCTGTGCGGACCTATCGTGGTATACCCTAATCGCATATCCTTTTCTAAAACGGTTTTCAAATCTTCTTTTAGGGCATAGGCAATTTCTTCTTCGCTACCCGTATACCCGCTTTCCGTCTTCATTTTAAGCGTTTCTTTTCCGCCGGAAAGGTATGCGTGTTTTTCTTCCGCTATACCGGAAATCTCCGCTAAAAATTCGTTTCTAGATTTTATTATCACCGCCGCTTCTTTGCATAACTGCACGTCCCACACGGGAAGGGTTTCTCTAATTATACTCTCTCTGTCCTTTAATAAATTGTTTCTTTGCTCTAAAATTTTATTGTATCTTGCCAAAGCGTAAAAATACGCCTTAGACATTTGCGACAAAGAAATATTTAAAAATCTTCTTCTGTCTTCCGGACTTTCTTGAACGAGTTTTAATTCCGAAGGATTAAAAAACACACTGTGAATATTGCCTAAAATTTCCCCTATTCTTAAAACTTGCATTCCGTTTACAAAAACGCTTTTTTTATCGTTTTTATTAAAGTTTATCTTTACCGAAACGTCCCCGTATCCGCCAACTGCCGTTCCGCAAATCTCTGCTTTTTCGCATCCGTTTCTAACTACTATTTTATCTCTGTTAGCGCGCGGAGAATACCCCGTACAAAGGAAAAAAATCGCTTCTGCGGCATTTGTTTTTCCCTGCGCGTTTTCGCCTGTCAATAAATTTATTCCGTTTTCAAACTCAAAATTTTCTTGCTCGTAGTTGCGAAAATCTTTGAGTGCAAGATTTTTTATGTACATAAGTTTTTTAAAATTTAAAAAATTCGTCCTTTTGACTTTATTTTATTTTTAATTTATTGTATAATTAAAGCCCTAATAAAAAACAAAATATTTGCTATACGACAATTATATATTGTTTTTGCACTAAAAGCAACTGATAAAAGGAAAAGATAAAATGGAAAGTTATGAGATTTTATGGAAAACCACCCTTCCCGAACTTGAAAAAACGGTAAGTTCTATGGCGTATATTACCTACGTTTCTATGCTTAAACCCGTAGATATTTTAAATAACAAACTCGTGCTTATAACCGAAAACCAACTTTTTGCGGATACCATTAACATAAGACTTAGAGAAGAAATGATAGACGCACTTAAAAAAAGCAATTCCGAAATTACCGATTTTATCGTTTACGTGGCAAAAGACAAAAAAGAATACGAAGAAAACTTTGGCGAAAAGCTAAAAGAAAAGGTAGAAATTCCCGGTTCTCCCATAAACCCCAAGTTTACTTTCGATTCTTTCGTTGTCGGTTCTTCTAACGAATTTATTTACGCTGCCGCAAAAGCCGTTGCGGACGCTCCCGGAGAAGCTTATAACCCGTTGTTTATTCACGGCGGAACGGGGCTTGGAAAAACCCACATTCTTATGGCGATAGCAAACCACCTAAAAAGATATAAGCCAAACACCACCGTTTTATACGCTACTTGCGAGCAGTTTACCAACCAGTTTATAGAAAGCATTAGCAAAGGCAAAAATTCCGATGCGGATTTTAGAAAAAAATATAGAAATATAGACGTTTTGCTTATAGACGACGTTCAGTTTTTGGCAAAAAAACAGGGAATTCAAACTGAATTCTTCCATACCTTTAACGAACTGGTAATGCAAAACAAACAAATTGTTTTAACCAGCGACCGCCCTCCCAAAGAAATTGAAGTTTTAGAAGAAAGGCTTCGCACACGTTTTGAAGGCGGACTTTTGGCGGACGTTCAACCGCCGGACTTAGAAACCAGAATCGCTATTTTAAGAAAGAAAAGCGAAGAGCAAAAAAGTTTGGTAGATATAAAAGTTTTACAGTATATTGCGGAATCTTCCGACGGGGATATCCGTTCTTTGATAGGTAAACTTACAAAGGTTATTTTTGCTTCTAAACTTCACGAACGCCCCGTTACGATAGACCTAGTTAACGAAGCGCTTAAAGAATCTGCAAGCGAAGTTCAAGAAGAACTTAAAGCGGACGATATTATAGACTGCGTTTGTGCTTTTTATAAAGTGGGCAGAAACGATATTTTGGGCAAAAAGAAAAACAGAGAGTTTGTTGAACCAAGGCAAATTTGCACATACCTTATCACAGATATGATGACTTTGCCCCTTGTCACTATAGGTCAAAAAATGGGCGGAAGGGACCACGCAACGGTTATTTATGCAAGGGATAAAATAGCCGAGCAAATGAAAACGGACAGCAAACTTGCAACTGAAATAAACGATATTAAAAACAGAATTTTGAAAAAATAGAGAAAACGTTATGAACACTTTCAGCGAAGGAAAATTCGATGCGGTAGTGATAGGTGCTGGTCATGCAGGTTGCGAAGCCGCACTTTCACTTGCCCGCACGGGATTTAAAACGGTTATGCTTACGCTAAATTTAGACAGCATAGCCTTTATGGCGTGCAATCCTTCTATCGGCGGAACGGCAAAAGGACAAATCGTTAGAGAAATAGACGCTTTAGGCGGAGAAATGGCGATAAATGCGGATAAAGCGCTTTTGCAAATAAGAACCTTAAACAAAGGAAAGGGCGCAGCCGTTCAATCTCTTCGTGGACAAGAAGACAAAAATCTTTACCACACATTGATGAAAAAAACGTTGGAATCTACCGAAAACCTTAAAATTTTGCAAGGCGAAGCGGTGGAAATTTTAACCGACGGAAAAAAGGTCACGGGTGTAAAAACCGCTTTCGGAAGTATTATAGATTGTAAAACCGTAATTATTGCAACGGGCGTTTACTTAAACGGAAGCGTTATTGCCGGCGAATGGAAACGCTCTTCCGGCCCTAACGGATTTGCCCCCGCAAACGAACTTACTAAAAACCTTATGGATTTGGGCTTTGAAGTAAGAAGATTTAAAACGGGCACTCCTGCAAGAGTAGACGGAAAAACCATAGACTACTCTCAATTAGAAATTCAACCGGGTGAAACGGACATATATCCGTTCAGCTATATGACGAACGGCGTTCCTACTAAGCAACGCCCGTGTTATTTAACCTACACTAACGAAAAAACTCACGATATAATAAGGGCAAACTTACACCGCTCTCCCCTTTATTCCGGTATGATAAAAGGCACGGGGCCCAGATATTGCCCTTCTATAGAAGACAAAGTTGTTAGATTTGCGGATAAAGACCGCCACCAACTTTTTATCGAACCGGAAGGTGCGGATACGGACGAGGTTTATATTCAAGGACTATCAACTTCTCTCCCGCACGACGTGCAAAAGGAAATGTATCATACCGTAAAAGGGTTGGAAAACTGCGAGATTATGAGATACGCTTATGCTATCGAATACGATTGTATAAATTCGCTAGACCTTTACCCTACTTTGGAATTTAAAAAAATAGAAGGGATATTTACGGCAGGTCAGATAAACGGAACAAGCGGATACGAAGAAGCCGCCGCCCAAGGTCTTATTGCGGGAATAAACGCTTCTTTAAAAATGAAAAATCAAGAGCCGATAGTTTTAACGAGAGATTCTTCTTATATCGGTGTTTTAATAGACGATTTGGTGACTAAGGGCACTAACGAGCCGTACAGAATGATGACAAGCCGCGCAGAACACCGCCTTGTATTAAGGCAAGATAATCCTGATTTTAGGCTTACGGAAATAGGTAGAAAGGCAGGTCTTGTAAAAGACGATAGATGGGCTGTTTATCTAAAAAGACAAGAAGATTATAAAAAAGCAACGGAGATAATAAACGCTCCGCACCGTCCTTCTTCTATATACCCTATTTTAGAAAAACACGGTTTCCCTATGCCTAATTCCGCCGTTTCTTATGCAGACGTTATAAGGCGCGGAATATCCTTAAAGGAAATTATAGCGGAGTTCGACGGATTTGACGGAATAGACGGACAAATTTTAGAAACCGTTGAAATAGACGCAAAATACGAAGGCTACCTAAAAAAGGAACAAGAACAAATTGATAAAGCCTTAAAACTAGAAGAAAAACTTCTCCCGTCGGATATAGACTATTTGTCTATAAACGGGCTAAGGATAGAAGCAAGGCAAAAACTTGATAAAATACGCCCGCAAAACCTAGGACAAGCAGGAAGAATTTCCGGAGTTTCCCCTGCGGACGTCGCCGTCCTTATGGTATACTTGAAAAAATAATTTTTTATATAAAAAAGAGCCTGAATTTCAGGCTCTTTTTATTTTATGTTTTATTATTTAATTGCTTGCATTAGGTATTCCAAAGATTTCTCAACCATTTCGTTGCCTATCTTTGTGCTTGCCTCTTTTGCGCTTAAAGTAAACCAGTGTTTAATATCGTCTATACGGTCTAACTTTACGCAGTCCGGATAAAGCGCCATCAAAATAGAGCTTTCATACTTGCCGGCGTGGTCGTATCCCGTTGCATTTTGCACTTCCGTGCTCATCGTGGGAATAACCTTTATCCAGTTAAAAGGATTGTTTGCGCCTTCTAACTGTTCGTAGTAGTTAGCGTAGTTTTCAGAACCCCACCAACCTTCGCCTAAAGTTTCTTGCAAATATTCCATCGTTGCCCTTTTTGCCGCAGTGCGATAGCAAAGCGTCATAGGCATTTCGCTTTCTTGCTCGAATTGATGGTGTATTACAACGTAAATATTTTTGTGCCCTGCATATAAAAGACTTTTAAACACGTAATATACGTAGTCTTCAAACGCACGTTCCGGAATATGAACCGTGCCGCTTTTCTTATCACCTACCGCATAACTGGAAGGACTGTAAGAAATAGTGGGAGCAATCATAATCTCTTTCTTTTCGGCAAGTTTTTTAATCAAACCTTCCGCAACTAAAGTATCACACCCGTAAGAACAATGCGGTCCGTGATACTCAACGGTTCCGCCTACTATTACTAGCGGAATATTATGTTCTTTAACGTAATCGGTTTCCCTAGGAAAACTGTGGTCTAAAACAAAACTCATATTATCTCCTTTAATTAAAACGCCATAGTGGTGTAGTAAGCAAGGTTTTGTTGTCTGTTATCAAGTCTGCCGTATTGAACTACGATTTTCGTGTCGGAAACAAGTTTCATTGCATATTGCATTTCTTTTTCAACTTCGTATCCGCACATATCGTTTACGTTGTTCATTCTAAAACATCTTACAGATTGAGGTTTTACTTCCCAAACGATATTTTCGTATGCGGGCTTGTCCGTAAAGAACAATTTAACCTTGATTTTTGCGGTTTTATCCGTATCGTTTACTATTACAACGCTTTCGTGCCCTTTAAGCACGCCTTCTCCCTCCGGCGGAAGTTCGCAATCGGGAATTATCCAAAGTTTTTTTCCAACGCTTTTCATAATTAAAAATCCAACTCAATAATGCCTTTCTTTAAGTAATCGGTGTAGCTTTCGCAACCGTTTTCTTTTACTGCAATACCCTTTTCCCAACGGCAACCAAAGGTAGGTGCGGAAATAAAGGTGTCTACTTGGAAGGTCATATTCTTTTCTAACTTGTAATCGGAAGTGGTTTCCATCCAAGGTGCTTCAACTTCTATCATACCGGTACCGTGGCAAGGTCCGTAAACGTAGTTTTGCTTAAATCCTGCATCTACGAATTTTTGATAGAATTTCTTTGCTATATCGCTAGCGAGAACGCCTGCTTTTACTTCGTTGCAAGTCCATTCGTGCATTTGACGGCAGAACTCTACATATTCTCTTCTTTCAGCATCTAACTTGCCCATAATAACCGGCAAACCGATTGCAGGAGAATATCCGTCTATCTTTGCGGAAAGGTTTAATTGAACGATATCGCCCTTGTTAATTTCTCTGTATCTGGAACGGGAAATTGCTTGACGGGTGCTTGCTTCGGAGAAAACATACATGGGAAGACCTTCGTATTCCGCACCGTTTTCGTAAATTACTCTTTGAGCAATACCTACCATTTGAAGTTCGGTCACGCCCGGGCGTAAATTCTTTATTACTTCGTCCGTAGCAAGTTCTACTATACGGAAACCTTCTTTGATACAAGCAAGTTCGTTTTCGCTCTTTATCTTTCTAAGGTTTACCATAATATCGTTGCACTTAACGATTTCTGCCTTGGGATAACTTTCTTTTAAGCCTTCGATAATGGGAAGAGTACATTCAACGTAGCTGCCCAAACCGATTTTAATGTTTTCGCCGGTCACGCCGATTGCCTTAAACACGTCCGTAAACTTGCTTGCGGTAAGTTCGGGATATGCAGGGTCTGCACTTTCTCTAAATTCTTTTAATACGAAAACCTTTTCGATTTTTCCGAAGTCTTTTCCGAAAATTTCGGATTCGGGTCCAACGATAAGCGCTGCGTCTCCGTTTGCGGAAATAGCAACACCCGCTCTTTCAAACAACGGCCAAAAACCGGAAAAATATCTTGCGTTTGCATAGTCGCTTTCAGTAGACGTCACTAACATTACGTCTAAATTTCTTTCTCTAATAAGCTTTGCAGCTTTTTGAATTCTTTCCTTATATTCGTAATCGGGAATACATATTCTTTGCATTGTTTTTTTCTCCTTTACCTTTTTTATTTGATTATACTACCTTTTTATAAAAATGTCTTTACTTTTTTATAAATATTTGGTACAATTTTTACAAATATTTATTTAGGTCAAAACTATGAGATTTCAGCTAAAAAATTTCAAGAGAGAGTTTACCGTAAGGCGGCTTGCAAACGTGCAATTTTTTGAATTTACGCCAAACTACCGCACCGCCGTTGACAGCCATAACTTTCACGAACTTATATACGTAGACAACGGTGAAATCGAAATTTTATCCGATAATTACAACGGAAAATTGCATAAGCAAGAAATGATAGTGCACCCTGCGGGGGCAAAACACTGTTTTGCTATAGACGAACTGTCTGCACCCAACGTTATAATAATAGGGTTTGAGAGTACGGACGGCGATTTTTCTCCGCTTACGGCTAATCCGATAAAATTAAACGAAGGGCTAAGAGATATGCTTGCAGAAATAGTTTTAGAAGCACAAAACGTTTTTCTTCCGCCGTACGACATACCAAACTTAAAAAATATGCCTAAAAAAGAAGCGTTTGAATTCGGTGCGGACCAAATGATACAAAACCTTTTGGAAATATTTTTAATAAAATGTTTGCGCGGTGCAACCGAAAAAAACAAATCTAATAACTCTGCGTTTTTAACAAAATCTTCTTACGCAATAAAAGACTACGTGGACAACAACTTTACAAAAGGTATTTCTATAGACAGCCTTTGCACCGTTTTTAAAACAAACAGAACTACGCTTAGCAAAAAGTTCAAAGAGCAAACGGGCGTGTGTGTTTCTAAATACATAAACAGTAAAAGAATAGAGTATACCAAAACCTTACTAAGGGAACAAAAATATTCTTTAACGGAAATTGCGGATATACTTAACCTTTCTTCCGTACACTACCTTACGTTTTTGTTTTGTAAAGAAATAAAAATGACTCCTACGGAATACGTTTCCTCTATAAAATCAAAAATAAAATCGTGAAAAAACACCCCGAAAGGTTTAAGCCTTTCGGGGTGTAATACTTTTTAAGTTAATCGATAAGCCGAGTTCTGTCGTGTACGGTCATTTATCTACGAATAACGTTGCCGTTATCCCCCAGCGATATTTTTATAAACCGTTTCGGTGAAACTCCCGTAAGAAACGGTTTGTCAATCTTGCTTCGGGTGGGGTTTACATTGCACCTTGCGTTGCCGCAAGATCGGTGGTCTCTTACACCGCCTTTCCATCCTTACCGCTAAAATAGCGGCGGTTTATTTCTGTTGCACTTTCCTTAAAGTCGCCTTCACCGGGATTTCTCCGGCACCCTGTTTCTAAAAAGCTCGGACTTTCCTCATTGACGGTTTCTCTCCGCCCCCGCGACCGTATAAAAAACTTATAAAGTAGAATCATTATATATCTATAATAACGTTTTTGTCAAGTACAAACAAAAGCAAAAAGTCCGCCTAAAAAAACGGACCTTTTGCTTTAAGGTTAAAATTACTTTTTAGATTTTGCGTAATCACAAAACCGTTCTCTACAAATCGTCTGCATCTTGAACGGGCTTTGCATAAATATCTTCTGCATCTACACCCGTATAAGACCCTTGACTGTCAAATTTGCTTTTCATTTTAGATTTTTTTCTACTCATTACTTGCAATCTTTAGCAGTTCTGGTTTTAGACTTTTCGTTAGCCTTTGCTTTTTTACTGTTCTTCATAACTTCCCCCTTGATATTATTATGTTTAGCAAAAATTTTATTATACGAAAAACCCCGAATATCTTCGGGGTTTTGCTTGCTAAATTTTGGAAATTATCTCACGCCTATTCTGGTTGCGTTGCACTTTCCGCTTAATATATCTTTTATGGAATATTTAGAAGAAGCAATAATAACCTGTGTACCTTGTTTTACGGCGTCTTTTATATACTCTAACTTTGCCTTCGCTCCGTTTGCCCCCGCACGAGAAGCCCCGTGGCAGTAGTTTTCACAAATATTTATGTTTTCTAAAACTTCCGGCACGTCCTTTCCGCTTATTTCTTTTATAAGCGTAGAAGCATCTTGACTGTCTTGGTAAACGCCTTCCGCACTGGTCAAAATAAGCAGGGTTTTTGCATGCACTAAACACGCAATTTGACTTGCCGTTTCATCGTTATCCACACATTCCACAACGTTTTTACTCTTCTTTTTTAAGGACTGAATTTCAAACTTTCTGCTTTCTTCCGTACTCACCGCGTCGTTATAATTTATGATAGGGATAGCGTTTTGTTCTATCGCGCGTAATAACATACCTTTTAAGTGTTCTCTTTTTACAGGGTCGTTAAAATGCTGGTGTTCTACCAAAACTTGCCTTAAAGAGTACTTCGGGTCTACAAATTGACGGTAAGTAGACATTAAAACCGTTTGCCCTTGGGCTGCATAGTCCGTTTTTACATCTTCCGCACTGCCCGTTAATTCTTTGCCGTTTCTTTGAATATAATCTAGTCTACCCGTTTCCGCCGCACCGCTCGTCACCCAAATATAACCGGCTTTTAATTCTGAAGAAAGCCTTGCAATAAGCGTGTAGTCTAGCATATTGTTTTCTTTATTGATAAGCGCCATAGAGCCTATCTTTCCCACAAGTTCAACGTCAAAAGCCATTTTTCCACCTAAAAATAATAAATCACTTTGTTTTACTTATTTTACATTATATCAAATAAAATTTCAAGCAAAACACGCATTTTGTGTTTTATTGCCCGCACTTTTATATTCATCGTGTTTATAAATATGTCAAAAGGCGGCTTTTGCCGCCTTTTGAATCGTTTTTATTGCACGGGTGTAAGTTCTAAAAGTTCAACTCCGGCATATTTTGTTTCTATATTGCCTATCTCCGTAAAATCGCCCTTTGCATCTAACACGTGATCGAAGTGCATATCAACTTTAAGTTTAACGCCAAAATCGATTGTAAGCGTTGCGTCTAGTTGCGTCATTTGCTTTTTGTCGTTAACGTTTTCTAAAGTAAAGTCTGCCGTTATATCTCCAAGCATTTTATCGATTTGCGCCCCATCTAAAGTTATTGCTTGGTTTGTTTCGCTTCCGGTGTAGCCTTTTATAAACTTTTCTATCGCAATATTTATATTTGTCGGGAACATCTTTATAAGACTTTCTGTAAACCCAACAAAATATCCTATTTGATTAAGTATATCGTTTCCGAAATAAGCCATTGTCATTTTGCGATATTCAACGCCCTGAGATTTGAAAGACGATCCTATTCCGAATAATCCGGCGCTATATTTATAATCTTCTCTCTCTATATAAACGTTGTTATCCTTAAATATCATCATCGATTTGCCGTATTTTACGTAGTTTTGTACAAGCAATCCGCCAAAACCATAGTCCATATTTGCCAAAGCCATAACAACTTCTACGCTCTTTCCGCCGCTTTCTCTGTCAACAAACCTGATAGAAATAGTCATCGTTATATTAAAATCAATAATACTTAAGAAATTCATTCCGGCAGTGCCGCTCAAATAATATTCGTTAGATTCTTTTAATATCGCATTTATCAAGCCTTCTATCAAATATTTAGAGTTGGATAAATCCATATAGGTGTTGGTTTCGGTTTCCGGAGAAACTATATCCTCTAACTCATCGTTATTCATAGTTATTTCCATACTGCCGTCCGTGCCGATAGAGCCACCCAAAACAAGGTTGCCTTTTTCGTCTAGCATTGCTCTTATAACTATATTGCCGGTTCCAAGTTTTTCTCCGTTAACGGTAATTTCTATCGCATCGCCGGAAACTTTTAATCCCGTAATCATAGCAAACAGATTTTCAAACGTAGTTTCGGTAAGTCCCGCCACTGCGTCTATACTGCCTAGCGCATCGGAATAATTAAGTCTTTCTATAATCTCTCTGTAATTTTTTGTTATTAGCGCTACTATCTCGTCTAAAGCAGGTTTATCCATTTTTAGTTTTAGCGCACTGTTATAACTTACAAACAAAGTGCTGTTAACGTACGTAATATCGATATTATCCGTATAGGTTATTTCCGCACCCTCCGTGGCAGGAAGCGCGCCTATCTTTATAACACCTGTTATAAGTAAAGTACCAGCATTAAAAGAACCTGTAGGATCGGAAGCCGAACCGTTATTTTTTACTTTTACGTTTTCAAGCTTAATCACGGTGTTGCCCACGGTAATGTTTCCGTTAAACGTAAAGTTTGTTTGCTCAAACTGCTTACTTACCTTGTTTGCAACCGTTCCTTCTTCTCCAAGGGTATCTAAAATATCAATCACCGCTTGCATAAAGTCCGTATTGCTAAGGTTTATAAACATACCTTGCTTATCTGCGGCAGGGCGCGTAATAGAAGCAAATTCGTTATTATTGAGCCCGATGCTTAGCGCTAAGTCATTTCCCGTCATTGCAAGGTCTAAATTGCCGCTTCCGTTTATAAACAATTCTAGCGCAATAGCGCCCAAGCTGAATTGTTCGCCGTTTACGTTTAGTTTTATCTCGTTATTATTAACGCTTAAGCTTCCTAACATTCCAAAGATTTGCGCCACGGATATATCCGCAAACTTTAACTTGCCGTTTTCTACGCTTACTATATCAGAAAGGTCTACGTACTTAGAAATAAAGTCAAAGTTATCGATTAAAATTTGTAATATTCCGTCTAAAGATAATCTTTCTATCTTTGCGCCAACGGTGTCGTTGTATAATACGAAAAGCGTGTTGTCTACGTAAGTTATATCTAAAATTTCTTGTCCTATCTTAACTCTTCCGCTTATTCTAATATCTCCGTTATTAAACGCTTCCGTAGGATTAGATAAATCTCCTTGATTTTCTACCAAAACATTTTGGAACTCAACCGTGGTTTGCCCAATGGTTATATGTCCGTTAAAGGTAAAATATCTTTCACTTATCTGGCTTACTAATTTACTTACTACGCTGCCTTGGTCGTTTAACCCTTTGATTAGCGCTATTGCTCCGTCGATTAAGTCTTCTCTTCCGCTTAACTCGATTATCTCGCCTGCGCTTGGCGCCTCTATCTCTCCTATCTCTTCGTTGCTTAGCGCTACGCTTCCTCTTATCTTTTCGGCAACCGCTATGTCTACACAAAGGTTTCCGTTTTCTTTATATAATCTTAGCGAAATTTGGTTTATATCCAAACCTAAGCCCAAGTTCGCCAAATTTAAGCCCAGAGTTATTTCGTTATCACTTACTTCAAACTCGGAAATCATATCGACGATTTGAACAGCCGTGATATTTTTTACATTACCTATTATTTGCGTGATTTGCTCTATTTGAGTAATATTAAGCCCTTCTACTATTTCGCCGAAATTATTTTTAAGTGCGTTAAACAAATAATTGATGGTTTGATTATCTATTTTTGCCGTAAATAAATCGTTATAATTCAAATAGAACTCTTCGCCGGTATAGATTAAAGAAAGTCCGTTATTTGCGCCTATTTCTACGCTTCCGCCGACAACGACTTTATTTTGTTTTATTGCGGAAATAAAATCTAACGATTTATCAGTGTTTTTTATCTTTAATCCGTTTATAACTATATTGTCTTCTCCAACTCTAAAGTTTCCGTTGATAGAAAAATCGTTTTTAGAAAGTTGCGACAATATCAAGTTTGCCACGCTGCCTTCTCTATTTAAAGACGCAACGAAATCTAGCCCCTTATAAAGGAAAGGAGTAATGTTAGCACAATCATCTCCCAAATCACGGAGAGTTGCGGTTGCCGCCTTTTGCGAAGGCGTTAAAGAAAGTCCTACGATTGCACCCATAACGTTTTTATCGTCAATCTTAAAACTTACTATTTTATTGTCTTCTACTTTTACGTCAAACGGAATATCTAGAGGTATTGTCGAAATATCTCTTAGATTTGTGTTGAAGATAAATTGATTGTTTTCTTTTTTTCCTTCGCTAAACTTTAACCCGGCAACAATACCGGCAACGTCTAGATTGTCTACAATTTGACCAACCATATCTACGGAAATTCCGCCAAGGTCTACGTTAAACTTATTTAAAATCGCTTTTACTGCATCGCTTAGCCTGTCAAAGGTAAACCCAATTTCTATTCCGCCAACGTTGGCAATAATATTGCCGCTACCGTTGCTTAAAAGTTGAATATGTACGGATAGCGGAGTTTCTTCTATTACGGTTTCAAGTTCTATAACGGTATAATCTTTTGCCAAAAGTTGCAATCTTCCGTCTAAAACCTTGTTTCCGCCAAGAGCAAAAGTCATATCCGCATTGACGCCGTTTGCAAGAAGTTGATTTACGGCACTTTCCATTGCGGCAGCCGCTTCTTTTCTTTCTTGTTTTTCTTTATCGTCTTCTTTTTGCGGAACTTTGGTTAAATCGTATTTTTCGTTTTCTTCTAAGCCCTTAAAACCTTCTTCGCCCAAATAATAGTACGTATCGTCCGTTCCCGCTGTGGCACTCATAGATATGCCCATTGCTTTTACGCTATAAGATTCTTCTACCATAACTCTTCTTATAACAAAATCGCTGTCTATCAAAACGGAATATGAAATGTGTCCGCTTTCGTAAGAAACGTCCGTTCCGGAAAGAGCATACATTTTCTTTATCATATTTACGGTAGCGGGCACGGGATTTAATTCAAAAGTAATTTTATAATAACCCGTTGCTTCGTCTACGGAAACGCTTGCGGTTAAAATAGTTCCTTTGCTAATAACGTAATCGCAAACGGCGTAAGGAATACTGCCGAAGTTAAAAACGTAGTCTTTTTCGGTATAAGATGTTTCTTTTTGAACGACAGATTCATTGTACGGATCAAGTCTTACAACCGTTGCATAATTGTCTTTTCCGCTAGGATCGCTTACGTAAAGATAGTGTTTACTGCTACCGTCGGAAGCGGAAGAAAACATTCCGCCGCCGTCCGCCAAAGACAACGTGTGCATATAATAGTTTTTACCGTCAAACTTTCTTTGATTGTTTATATTAACATATATTCCGCCTGCATTGGTAAATCCGTTTGTCACAACGTAGTAGTTGTCCGTATTTAAAAATTTACTGTAAGCGCGGCGATACATCTTGAACGCATCGTTTTCAGTGTAATCGGAAGCACTCTTGTCCGCTTCTTCTTCGGGTACGGCAAAAGTATTTCTTAAAGCAGCAAGAGTTTCGTATTCAAAATTAGCGTCTGCATAAGTTTCATCCGGCGGTTTTATATTACCGACCATTTTATTAACGATTAAAAGAGCACTTACGCCAAGAACGGCAATGCTCAATATAACTATTGCAGTTATTTTAGTCGCTTTCATGTGATTTTTAATAAACTTAAACATACTCCCTTATTCCTTTCAAAAAATTATTTTTTTGAGTCCGTCTATTGTTTTTTACAAAATTTTATTGCAATTAAAGCATAAAAATCAATGGAAACCGCTCTACGGTTATTTTTTTACTGTCTACCCGCAATTTCCGCCGTATCTCCTGCAAGTAGAGCCGTTTTTGTTTACTCTACCGTTGCGTTTACGTGTCTTTGTGATTTTATGCTATACCACTGCAATATACATTATATAACGACGCCGTCAAATTTCAAAACGATTTTTAAAACATTTTAAAAGGGCAAGTTTTCCCTTTTTAGAAAAAAATTGCCCTTTTGCTTGCTTTTTATTGACTTTTTTAAGGTTTTAAAACTTAAATTAATTTATTACTTAACTAAATCGAATACCGCTTTTTTATAAATTTCGTACGTTTTATAAACGTCTTTTTCGCTTACACATTCGTTAGGCTCGTGTATAGAAGAGATTTTGCCTGGAAATTCAGGTCCGAACGCCACGCCCTTTTTAAACACTCTTGCAAACGTACTGCCCGCTTGACTTACCGGTTTTTTATTTTCTCCCGTTACAAAGTTATATGCGTTTATCAACGTTTTTACAAAATCACTGTCTTTATCTACAAACTGAACTCCGTGTTTTATTTGATACCCGTATTCTATCCCGAATCGGTCTAGAACTTTTTTTATCTCTTCAAACTCTATCGGATAAGGGTATCTTAAATCACACTGAATGTGAATTTTTCCGTCCTTTTCAAAAATCAAGTCGGGAGAGATTGTCACGTAGCCCTGCTCCGATTGCATTTTAGATATTTCGCCTTTATCATAAAAAAGACAGTCTAGCAAGTTTTCCGTTTTTTCTCCGCACGCCTTAAAAAATTCTAACAACGGTTTTATTGCGTTTATCCCCGCTTCCGGACGAGAACCGTGCGCTGACTTTCCTTCGCTGATTATTTTTCCGTTTTCTTCTTTTAATCCGTAAACTCTTAAAAGTTGTTCGTCTATTTTGCCTTTTGCTCTACATTCCGCTTTGCCGCAAACCGCGTTTATCACCGTGCCGCCCTTTATATCGTAAAAATTTTTTAGCAACGGAACGGAAAAGTCTAACACCGCCATTCCTTTTTCCGCATAGCTTACGGGAAAATCTCCGTCCGGAGAAAAGCCGTATTCGGGAAAACCGTAGTTTTCTTTAAAATACTCCGCATCTTGCCAGCCCGTTTCTTCGTTGCATCCCGCAAACAGCCTTATCGTTTTGTTTATTTTTATTCCGCTTCCCTTTAATTCTTTCATTATAAACAAAATCAGCAATAACGGAAGTTTATCGTCTCCTACTCCGCGCCCGTAGTAATTTCCGTTTTTTACCGTCAACGTAAAAGGATCAGTATTCCATCCTTCACCGGCGGGGACAACGTCTAAATGCCCTATTATGCCTAGCTCTTCTCCGCTGCCTAACCTTACTTCTCCTATATAATTTTCGTAATTAAACGTTTCTAACCCGAAAGACCTTGCCGTTTCTAAAAAAAAGTCTAACGCTTTTTTATTTTCTTCTCCAAAAGGCATATCTTTTTGTTTAGGTGCGTTTACGCTTTTATAAGATATTAGCGTTGCAAGGGTTTTTATAAAAAGTTCTTTCTCTTTCATTAAAGCGATTCTCCGATTTTTTTTCTTTCTTTTATATTATATCGCAATTTACACGTTTAATATATCAATTTTTTATCCTATTCGCTAAATTAGAGAAAAAGTTTTTGTATTTTTTTTAGAAGTATGATACAATAAAACTTATGAAGGGTGAAATAAGTTTGCACGCAGGTCATCGTGCAAAGATGCTAGATAAGTTTTATAATAATCCTGATGCTTTTCAAGACCACGAACTGCTAGAGATGTTGCTTTTCAGTTTTATTCCGAGAAGGAACACAAACGACATTGCTCATCTTTTGATAAACAGGTTCGGAAGCTTAAAGGAATTGTTTTCCGCTTCTCCGGAGGACGTTGCGTCTATCCACGGAATAGGAAAAAAGACGGCAAGCGCAGTTTGTTTGCTAGGCAAAATTTTTAACAAGATTCACGAAAACGAAAAAGAAGAAATAACCGTCAAGTGGGATGCGCTTAAAAACTACAAGCAGTACCTGATTGATTATTTTAAGCCGTTAAAAACCGAAAAGTTTTTGTTCGTTGCGCTAGACAAAAAATACAACAAGCTTTGCACGTCTTTCTTTGAAGACGAAAAATCTTCTTCCGTCACGGCGGAAATCCCTGCGGTTTGTTGGTCTATTGCAAAAAACAATCCTAAATATGCCATTATCGCACACAACCACCCTAGCGGGAACTGTCTTCCCAGCGAGCAAGACGATAAGGCTACGGCACAAATAGGTATGCTTTGTTATTTACATAACGTTTCTCTTTTAGACCACGTTATTATTTCGGGAGAAGACGTGTTTTCTTACAGACTTGAAAACAGGCTTCGCTTTGCCTACGAAAAGCACGGCGTTAACAGTTTTATAGATAAAAACAAAATGTTTTATTAACCGCTAAGCGGTACACACGTTAATTAAAGCAAAAAAAAGGAGACTTTTATGGATAAAGTAAGAACGCGCTTTGCGCCAAGCCCTACGGGATACTTGCACATAGGCGGATTGAGAACTGCGCTATACGGATATCTTTACGCTAAAAAATACGGCGGAGATTTTATTTTGCGCATAGAAGACACGGACCTTGCAAGATACGTTGAAGGTTCCGTTCAAATTATATACGACACGATGAGAGATTCCGGCATTATGTACGACGAAGGTCCGGACGTTGGCGGAAACTACGGTCCTTATATTCAAACGGAAAGAAAAGACATATATACCAAGTATGCAAAAGAACTTATAGAAAAAGGCGGGGCTTATTACTGCTTTTGTACACCGGAAAGAATTAACGGTCTAAAAGACTCTGAAGGAAACATGCGCTACGATAAGCATTGCCTTAATCTATCTAAAGAAGAGATAGAAGAAAAGTTAAAAAGCGGTGTTCCTTACGTTATAAGACAAAACGTTCCCAAAGAAGGCGTAGGTTCTTATCACGATTTGGTTTACGGAGATATAAGCGTAGACTACAAAGATATAGAAGACGGTATTTTAATTAAAAGCGACGGTATGCCCACTTATAACTTTGCAAACGTTATAGACGACCATCTTATGGGCATAACCCACGTAATTCGCGGAACGGAATATTTATCTTCCACTCCGAAATACAATCTTATGTACGATGCATTCGGTTGGGAACGCCCCGTTTACATTCACCTTCCCCCCATTATGAAAGACGCTCAGCACAAACTCTCCAAAAGAAACGGAGACGCTTCTTACGAAGACTTTGTTAAAAAAGGCTACTATAAAGAAGCGATTGTAAACTACATAGCTCTTTTGGGGTGGAGTCCTAAATCAAACGTAGAAAAACTGAGTTTAAACGAACTCATAGAAAACTTCTCTTTAGACGGAATTAGTAAGTCCCCTTCTATTTTCGACGAGACTAAAATGAAATGGCTATCCGGAGAATACATTAAGTGCTTATCAAACGAAGAGTTTGCAACCCTTGCAACGCCGTTTTTAAAAACCAGCAAGGCTTACGGCAAATACGATACTGATAAACTTTTGGCTTTGGTTAAAACAAGAGTTCAAATTTTTAGCGAAATTCCCGAAAAGTTAGACTTTTTAGAAGAATTCGGAAAATACGACGTTAATTTGTTCGTAAACGAAAAGCAAAAAGCATCCGTTGAACTTGCAAAATCGGTTATCCCTAAAATAATAGAAACTCTAAATTCGGTAAACAACTGGCAAAACTCTGAATTGTTTAGCACGTTGGTTAATCTCTCTGCCGAACTCGGCATAAAAAAACAAGCACTTTTGTGGATTGCAAGAATTGCCGTCACCGGGTTTGCTGCTACCGCAGGCGGTGCAACCGAAATTGCGGAACTTTTAGGCAAAGAAGAAACGATAAAAAGATTAAATTTTTCTCTTTCTCTCCTATAAAAAAATAATTAAAATAAAAGTCACGCCGTTATAGTTCGGCGTGGCTTTTTTACTTTTCAAAATAAAAATATGTTTCGTCTTCTTTAACCTTTTTAAATCCTAGTCTGTCGATTAGTTTTTTAGACGGGTAATTTTCTTTATAACACCTATCCTTTATCTTTGTTGCCTTTACCTGTTCTTTAGCAAAATCAATCAAAGCGGAAACGCTTTCTTTTGCATAGCCTTTCCCTTGATACTCTCTTAAAAACCTAAATCCTACTTCAACGGATCCATCGAACCCGAAATTCCAAAGCACCACCTCTCCTATCAGTTTTCCGTCTAAATTTACGGCTAAAGAGTATTCTTCTTTTTTTTCTTTTAAGCTTTTAGCAAAAGAATAAAAGTATTCTTTATTAGGCTTTCCGACTAAATCTTCTTTATAATCGTATCCCCAAAACTTGTTCAATTCTTCGTCTTTACAAAGGCTTTCGTAGTTTTCGTCCTCACCGTTTAATTCGGTAATCTCTAATCTGTCCGTTTTTATATAAACGGGCGGTTTTACGTTGTCAAAAAGAGTTTTAACCGTGATAACGTTTTTCTCTTTTACTTCTACGGGGCGATATTGCAGTTTAGAAATTCTAAGCCCCATATCTCCGCAGTCTTCTTCTCTATTGATATACTTTACCCCGCCTGCCGCGAATTCTTTTGCGAATTCACTTGCCATAAGCGGATAAACGCCCTCGTATTCTTTCAATCCTTTTTCAACGTGCACTATCAAAACGTCATTTACAATTTCCCCTAAAGACAGGGCTATCATTTTTCCGTTATACTCCACGTATCCGCCAAGTTGTTGCAAATAAGAAAAGTTTTCTAAATAGTCTTCTAACTTTTGCATTTCGGAGTTTGCGTAAAAAAGAGAAAAATCGTTTTCGTCTTTAAACTCTTTTAAAAACTCTTTCGCTCTTTCAATATCAAAATCGGTCAAAACCTTAAATTTATAATTCGGATATAATCTCTTAAATTTATTTACGTGATTTCTCTGCCCAGACAATTTTTTACCGGAATAATTTTTAAATGCTTCGGCAAGATAAATATAGTCGCTCCAGTCCCTGTCGTTAGATATACTTACCACTGGATACCGCTTTATAAAATAGTCTATACTTCCATTATCTATACAGCAAAATTTAAGAGTGTCTCCCTTTTGCGCTTGATATTCTTCTATAATAGACATAGCGCCGTCCACGTCTTTTCCAACGGGCATATAAAAAGCGTTAACGTAGTCTTTACACGTTTCCTTCATTATTAAAGTATTGTTTACTATCGCATAGTCTATAACAAACTCGTCTCTCCAAATATACTTTGCGCCAACGGATATATCACAAAACTCTATCGGGGATTTTTCTAAATATTTTTTTATAGGTAAAACGTCTTTTGCAAGTCTTTTAAATTCTAACATAATAGAGTGTCTTTCTCTAAAAAACAAGGGGCGAAAATCTCGCCCCGTTATTTTTTATCTGTTTTCTTTAACTATTTCCAAAATATCGGCAAGCCTATCCAAATCGTCTCTGGTGTAATAATCGATATAAATTCTTCCTTTATTATCGTTTCCTATTGCATTAACCTTCGTCCCGAAAACCCTTTGCATCTCTCCGATAAGCTCTTTAAGTTCTGCGGAGAGTTCTTGTTTCAACTTCCTTTTAGCCTTTTCTTCCGGCGGCATAAAATAATCTTTTACCTTTTTTTCTACGTCCCTTACGGAACAACCTTCTTTTACCGATTGTTGCGCTATCTTAACTTGATCGGTTTGCGGAAGGGAAATAAGCGCTCTCGCATGCCCTGCCGACAAAACTCCGTTGGCAACCAACTTTATTACTTCCGGAGATAAAGACAGCAATCTCAAAGTGTTTGCAACAGCCGGCCTAGATTTACCTATGCGGTCCGCCAAATCCTCTTGCGTAAGCCCGTAGTCTTCCATTAAAGAACGCATAGCCGTTGCCGCTTCAATTGGGTTAAGGTCTTCTCTTTGCAAGTTTTCTATTAAAGATATTTCTTTAATTTGACGTTCGTTGTAATTTTTTACTATTGCAGGAACTTTTTCCAACCCCGCGATTTTGCTTGCACGGAATCTTCTTTCTCCTGCGATAATCATATACCTATCGCCACTTTTGTTTACGATAATAGGCATAATCACGCCGTGCTTTTCTATAGAACTTGCAAGTTCTTTTAACGCAGTTTCGTCAAAAACTTTTCTCGGTTGGTTGGGGTTGGCAAATATAGCGCTTACCTCTATTTCTCTAACCGTTTCGTCTCCGCCAGCTTCTTCTTCAAACAAAAGACTTTTTCCGTAATCCTCTTCCGTTTCAGAGAAAAGTGCGGAAAGCCCTTTTCCCAAACCTCTGTTGTTTTTCATTTTCTTTTCTCCACTTTGGTTTATGTGTTTTTATTGTTTTTTATAAAATTATTTTTTAGACGGCTGACGGCTTAAAAATTCTTCCGTCAACGCAAGGTATGCCTTAGCACCGGAACATCTCGTGTCGTGCAACATTATCGGAACACCGTGGCTAGGCGCTTCCGCAAGACGAATGTTTCTCGGAATAACGGTGTCGTAAACACGTTTACCGAAAAACTTTCTTATTTCCGCCGAAATTTGTCTAGAAATAATCGCTCTATTGTCGCTCATCGTAAGTACAACGCCTTCGACTTTCAGATTTTCGTTAAGGTGTTTTACGACCAACTTTATGGTGTTCATAAGTTGGCTCAACCCCTCTAGCGCATAATATTCGCTTTGAATAGGAATAATCACCGTATCCGATGCAGCAAGAGCGTTAATCGTTAAAAGCCCCAAAGAAGGCGGACAGTCTATGGTAATAAAATCGTAAACGGTTTTTGCCTTTTCCAACGCCTTTTTAAGAACGTGCTCTCTGCTTTTTACGTAAACAAGTTCTACTTCCGCACCCGCTAAATCTATATTAGAGGGCAATATATCCAAATTGTCAATCTGCGTTTTAACGATTGCCTCTTCTAAGGGCATATCGTCAATCATAACGTTGTATACGGAATTCTTAACTTCGCTTTTAGAAAAGCCAAGTCCCGTAGTGGCGTTTCCTTGCGGGTCAAGGTCAACTATCAAGCACTTTTTTCCTTTTTGCGCAAGATACGCCGCCATATTTACGCAAGTCGTGGTTTTTCCAACACCGCCCTTTTGGTTTGAAAAAGCAATTATTTTTCCCATAATCTTCTCCTATCGTAGATTGCTTTTCTTATAAACTATCAGTCTTTATTGTCTTTTTCGACTTCTTTTTGGTCAGCCTTTTTTTCGGATTCTGTTTCCGCTTTCTTTTCAGGAACAATTACCCTGTTTTTTCTTTCAAAGGGATTTTGATTTAATGTGCATGCGTTTTCGTCCATAAACGCAATAATTTCTTCTGCACTCTTTCCTTCCATAATCATATCCACTTCTTCGGAGAATATCGTTTCCCTTTCAACCAAAACTCTAGCCATAGTATCTAACAGTCTCTTGTTTTCGGATAAAAGCTCTCTCGCTTTTTTAAGTGCGTTATCGATTATCTTTTGAACTTCTTCGTCGATAATGCCTGCGGTCTCTTCGCTATAAGTCACGTGGGAAGCCATATCCCTTCCGATAAATATCTCTTTATCCGAAGCGTAAGATATAGGTCCTACCTTTTCGCTCATACCCCACTCGGTCACCATTAAGCGTGCTCGCTTGCTTATTGCTTGAATATCTCCGGAAGCGCCCGCAGATATATCTTTTATTATAAGTTCTTCCGCAACCCTTCCGCCAAGCGTCATAACGATATCGTCTAAAAGTTTTGCTTTCGTAAGATGATTATCGTCACTATCGGGTCTAGTCATCGTATATCCCGCCGCTTGCCCGCGCGGAATGATAGAAACTTCGTGAACGGGGTCGCAATGCGGCAACAACCTTGCAAGTACTGCGTGCCCGGATTCGTGATAAGCGGTAATTCTCTTGTCTGTTTCCGTCACTAGTCTACTCTTCTTTTGCGGTCCCATCAAAACCTTGTTTATACCTTCGTAAAGGTCAACGTTGGTAATAAAATTTCTGTTTGCTCTTGCCGCAAGTATCGCCGCCTCATTAAGCAAATTTTCTAGATCCGCACCAGAAAAACCGCTAGTCATTCTGGCAACCGTTTTAAAGTTTACGTCAGGCGATAAACGCTTGTTTCTTGCGTGTACCTTTAAAATTGCTTCTCTGCCGCGAACGTCCGGCACGTTTACGTATATTTGACGGTCAAATCTACCCGGTCTTAAAAGAGCGGGGTCAAGTATGTCTGCACGGTTCGTAGCAGCCATAACGATAATTCCGTCGTTAGTTTCAAAACCGTCCATTTGAACAAGTAGTTGATTTAGCGTTTGTTCTCTTTCGTCGTGCCCGCCACCCATTCCGGTTCCGCGTTGACGACCAACAGCATCGATTTCGTCTATAAATACGATACACGGCATACTCTTTTTTGCCATATCGAACAAATCTCTTACCCTAGAAGCACCCACGCCGACGAACATTTCTACAAAATCCGAACCGCTTATAGAGAAAAACGGCACGCCTGCTTCGCCTGCAACGGCTTTTGCAAACAAGGTTTTTCCCGTTCCGGGAGGCCCTACTAATAAAACGCCCTTCGGAATTCTTGCACCTATATCCGCAAACTTTGTGGGATTTTTTAAGAAATCTACAACTTCTGCAAGTTCTGCCTTTTCTTCTTCCGCACCGGCAACGTCGGTAAATCTTACCTTAATGTTGTGGTTTACTCTTGCGTTTGTCTTTGCAAAATTCATTGCCCCTTTTGTTCCGCCTTGAGATTGCATTATGATAACAAAAAACACAATGGCAACTACAACGTACCCTAAAATGGGCAATATAGACGACCAAACTGAACCTGCGTTAGGGTCTGAATAATTATAATTTACTCCAGACTCTCTCAACAATTCTTCTATCCAAGCAATTTTAGAATCGTTTCTAGAATAACTCGTTGTAAAAGAAAATACGTTTCTTACTTTTCCATCTGCCTGCAACGTGCAAACTTCAAAATCGATATTGTAAATATCAAAGTAAACGTTGTTTAATCTTAAAGTCACGTCCTTATAATTCACAAATTTTTCTTTTAAAACGGGAAAATTGTCCGTTTCAATCTCTGAATAGGTAAAATCAGAATCGGGGTTTATTCCCGATGCTACCATTTCCACGATACTATCAAATTCAGACGTATCTACCGTGGTTTTAGAACTACAACTTGAAGTGAAAGAAAAAACAGCTACAAGAGCAAGCATCACAACAAGTATAATCCAAAAAATTTTTGAACTTTTACTTCTCACTTAGGTCTCCTTTATCAGTAATAAAATTTAAGTAAATATTTCCTAATGATTTTTTGTTTTTCATCAAAAAAACAAAAACCATATATATTGTTTTATTATAAGAAATATTATTATTAGTATACAACAAATAATCCCAAAATACAATCGTTTTTTTATAATTTAAATTTAAGTTTATATCGCATTTAATGGCGCAAACAATTTTATATTGCGCCATTAAATAATTTATTACTCAATAAATCTAAAACAACCTATAAACAGGTAAAGCGCTTTTTAATTGTTTATCGAATTTATTGTTATATCCAACAACACTAATTACAACATAAAAAATCAGATTATGCCAAATAATGCAAACAAAAGATTAAACTATTATTTATAGCAGTACACGAAATATTTATAAAAGTTTTGTTTTATTTTTTTAGAATATAAATACCGTATTGCTTTTGTTATACACTTAAACGTTTGATTATGATTTTTATAAAACATATACCTTAATATAACCCTTGTAAAGCCTAAATTAAAAATTATAAAAGCCCGGCACAATATAAATCAACTACAAAAATTGTAAAACAACACAAAAAGCGTTCTTATTTGCACAAAATATAACGCTTATTTAATCTTTTTGCGCCAAATAATTAAAGCGCATAATTTCAAAAAGTATTATTTGTTTTATTCTTTTGCACCTATTAAATTAACCATAATAGCGCTTTCTTTCAATCTTTTATATACTATAGCTCTTTGTTGTGCACATATTTTTTAATCGAAATTTTAAATAATTTTAATACGCAAACAACAATAAATTCATCAAACAAAATTAACAATTAAAAACAGCACTCTATACCCTTTCCTTGTCGACAATTAAAAATTTAATTTATAAAACCATTCTTTACGTAAATTCTTTTATATTTATCTTGTCCAATTTTAAACAATAAGCCGAATTTTATTGATTTAAAAAAATCGATTTTAACGCTCTGAGACAGAATGGCCTCGTTTTTTCTTGGGACTTTTTTGTAATATTCTCTCTCAAAACACCAGGAATTTAACAGATTTGAAAGCAATAAAATCTATAAATTGTTCCACGTGGAACATATAAAAAACATTAGACAAAGAAATTTGTGGCCATAATATTCAATAATTATCTAAGAGATTAATATAATAATGTGTAAATTCGCATATTAAATATAATAATTGTAATTAAATAGGGTGTCTAGGCAGCAATCACTTAAAATTTGAGCATTTTTAAAGCATTTGTTTTCAACATTTTTCTTATAAAACATGCGGTTTTAGAAAGATTATTTTAGCGCTTAATCATTTTTGCTATCAGAATTATGTTTTAGGCACAAACACTATATATAACTCAATTTTTTGCCGTTGAATCTAAAAAAGCAATGTTTCATGTGAAACATTGACAAAAAAGATTTGTTTCACGTGAAACAAGCAAATAATTATAAACAAAGGCAAAAAATCAGAATAAAAATAGTTAAAATTATTATGCGATATTCGAATTTGATGCTTAAAATAATTTTTAATGGCTTTGGCGAATATAATCAAAACTAGTTTGCGTTTGAGGAGAGATTTTTAATTATTAAACAGGAAACATTGCGCGCATTTAAAATTGTATAACAATAGATAAACGCGCTCCCATTGCAGATGAGATAATACACAAATAAAGTTGGCTAAAATATTAAAGAACAAAACATCATTAAATTAAAACAAAAACGTTTAAGTAAAACAGTATAAATAATAACAATATTGGCAATAAAGATTAAGCAAATAAGGGAGAAAAAATGGATTATTCTTTTAATATGTTTTCTGAATCGGCAAAACAGAATATTTGCCAAGCAATAAAAAAATATAATAAATTAAATAAAAGACCTATAATAGTTTGTATCGGCAGCGATTTGGTTCTTGGGGATAGTTTAGGCCCACTAGTTGGAACAATGCTTAAAAAAATGAATTTAGAAACCTATATATATGGAACGCTTAACCACCCAATTACAGCAAAAGAGGTTGAATACGTAAAAAAGCACGTAAAAATTATGCATCCATCTTCTATGATAATTGCAATAGATGCTGCTGTTGGCGCAGAGGAAGATGTGGGAATATTGCGCTTTTTAGATAAAGGGCTAAAGCCAGGGCTTGGCGTCAATAAAAATCTTTGCGCCATAGGCGATGCAAGTATTATAGGAGTAGTAGCGCAAAAATCAGAACAAAATTACAGCCTCTATAACCTTACAAGGTTAAACTTTATATATAAAATGGCAGAAGTAATATCCGACGGTATAGGGGAATATCTTTTAGAATTCAATAAAAAGCAAACCGCAATTTAAAAACATACAATCAACAGATAATCATTGCAAATTTAAACACTAGAAAAAACAACTAAAAAACCCGTTGCCAGAACAAAATACCACTATACGTTTAATTATAAGATAAAACCACCGTTAAAATAAGCGGTGGTTAAACTTTTAATAAACTTTTAACAAGAAAATAAAATTATACAATTTACTTTTACTTTGCGTCGACGTCTTTATAATCATACAATCCTTTTGCCTTATAATCGTAGTTCTCTATATATTCAAAAACTTTATCTATATCATTAGTGTAAAAATATAAATTCATTGTTTCTTTTTTCATAAAATTTCCGTCTACAGCATTTTGCATAAGTTTTTCCAAAGGCTTGTAGTACCCGTTAACGTCAAAAACAACTATCGGTTTATTGTGTCTGCCTAATTGTTTCAACGTTAAAATTTCAAAAAACTCATCAAAAGTTCCTATTCCGCCCGGCGCAACTATAAAAGCATCTGAAGAATCTTCTAAAAGTTTTTTTCGTTGACGCATTGTGTCAGTATAAATCAATTCCGAGCAGTTTTCAAAAAGAACACCGTCCGCATCGAAAAACTTAGGCGATATGCCCAACACTTTTTTAGCTCCGCCACGAATTGCACCACGAGCCGCAGCGCCCATTGCGCCGTTTTTTCCGCCACCAAAAACTAGTCCGTGCCCTTTTTTTGCAAGGATTTCTCCTAATAACTCTATTTGTTCCACGTAGCTTTTATCAATAGATATGCTAGACGCACCGTAAACGCAAATATTCATAAAACGAACCTCCGTATAATAATGCTTAAACTAATATTTTTTTAAAATTGCTTTTCGCTAGGTATAATATGCGCAATAACAAGCAAAAGTTTCAAAAAAAGCGAAAACCAAAACGGTTTTCGCATTTTTTTATTTTATAACCTTTTGTCCGCCCATAAACGGTTGTAAAACTTCGGGAATATTAACCGACCCGTCCGCATTTTGATTTTGTTCAATCAAAGCAGGGAACACACGACTGGTTGCCAAGCCCGAACCGTTAAGAGTATGCACGAATGCAGGTTTGCCCGTTTTACTATCACGATATTTAGTATTGTTTCTTCTTGCCTGATAATCGTTTGCGTTAGACACGGAACTTACTTCTTTATAAATGCCCATACTGGGTATCCAAATCTCTATATCGTAAGTTCTAGCCATAGAAGCAGAACAATCACCTGCGGCAAGTTTGCTTATTCTATAATGCAACCCGAGCTTTTCCACCAAAGAAGCGGCTTTATTAACCAACTCTTCAAATGCTTCTTTAGAGTGTTCGGGGTGCGCATATTGAACCATTTCCACCTTGTTGAATTGATGGCCTCTAATCATTCCTCGCTCTTCCGCTCTATAAGAGCCCGCTTCTTTACGATAGCAGGGAGTATACGCAAAGAATTTCATCGGAAGTTTTGCTTCGTCTATAATTTCACCCGCATACATATTTACCAAAGCGGTTTCCGCAGTAGGCAACATAAAGCGGTTCTTTTTTCTGTCTTCATCGCAATCAAGCCAATAAACTTCGTCCGCAAACTTAGGGAATTGACCGGCACCAAAACCGCAATTATAACCGAGTTGATGGGGTGGAAGAATAAATTCATATCCGTCCTTTAAGTGTTCGCTGATAAAAAAGTTCAAAAGCGCCCATTCCAACCTTGCACCGTCTCCACGATATAGCCAGTATCCGCCACCGGAAAGTTTAGTTCCGCGATTATAATCGATAATGCCTAGTTTGGTGCAAAGGTCTACGTGGTTTTTCGCTTCAAAATCAAACTGCGGTTTAGTTCCTCCAACCTTAATTACTTGATTGTTCTCTTTTTCTCCGCCGAGCAAATCCTCGTCCGGAATATTAGGCATCGCCGAAAGAATATCAAAAACCTGTTTCTCTAAATCGGCGGTAATTTTATCACATTCCGCAATCTTTTCCCCTAAAGCACGCATATCGGCAAAAATACCGTCAACCGGCTTTCCTTCTTTTTTAAGTTTAGGAATTTCTGCGGAAACTTTATTTCTCTCCGCCTTTAAGCTTTCTGCACGGGTTAAACTTTCTTTTCTCTTTTCGTCAAGAGCAAGCACGGTATCAAAATCCGCATCAAAGCCCTTTCTTGCCAAAAGTTCTTTAACCTTTTCTTTTTCGTTTTGAATTCTTTTTAAGTCTAACATTTTGCATCTCCGAATATTTTTCAATAACATTATAACTTTTTTTGCGTTAAAAATCAACGATATTTCCAATATTTGATTTTTATTTTAGCAATAATGAAAATTTTTAACTTGTGTGATAATTTTTTTCTCCAACCCTTGCCAAACGTGATAAAATTTGATAAAATATAAAAGTAAAAAAGCAAAAATCCTACTTTTTTTCGAGGTGAATGATTATGAAAGAAAGATTGCAAACCTTAAAAGAATTTATCGATAGGTACGGAAAGGTTTCTTTTCACGAAGTTGAGGACGCTTTTCCCGAAGTTTCTTCCATGACGCTAAGAAGGGACTTGCAGAGATTAGAAGAACTGAACGCAGTAATAAGAATATCCGGCGGTGCGATTTCCGTTGACAGCGTGTTAAAGGCAAAAGACGCGGATTTTGCTGAAAGAATAAACTATAATACCGCAGAAAAACTTGAAATTGCGGAAAAAGCGATAGAACTGGTAGAACCCAAAAGTTGTATTTTTATAGATAGCGGTTCAACAACCACTTATTTTGCAAGGGCTTTGCCGGACGATAATTATTACATTATAACAAACGCACTAAACATTACGGAAACGGTTTTAAGAAAAAACAAACCCACTGTGACTCTTTTGGGCGGAGACGTAAAAAAGAACAACTTTATTACCGTTGGCAGATCTTGTGCGGATTTTTTACAAACCTTAAACATTCAAACTGCGGTTATGACGGCAACGGGATTTATTAAAAATTCCGGAAGTTTTACATGCGGAAGTCAATCCGAAGCGGAGGTAAAACGCCAAGCAATAAAAAGGGCAAACCACGTTATAATGCTTTTGGACAGTTCTAAGGTAAACAAAAACACTCCTTACACGTTTGCTTCTTTAGACGACGTAAACTGTATGGTTGTAGATAAAAATTTCGATAAAGAGTTAAAAACCGCAATCGAACAATCCGGAATAAAGGTTTATTAAACTATTTCTCTTTTGTTTTACTTGCAAATATGCGTCAAGAATGTTATTATACAAGCAAGTAAAATTTGTACTGTTTGCAACGCTTTGCGTTGAAATTACGCTATTTATCGGTGAACAATATGTTTAAAAGACTTCGCGCGGATATTCGCGCCGCAAAATTAAACGACCCCGCTGCCAGAAACAAGTTTGAAATTTGGCTTACTTATTCGGGGGTAAAGGCTCTTTCTTGGCACAGATGGGCTAATTTTTTATATAGAATAAAATTAAAGCTTTTGGCTAGGATTACAAGCCAGTTCGCCAAGTGGCTAACGGGAATAGAAATTCACCCTGCCGCAAAAATAGCGGGCGGCGTTTTTATAGACCACGGCACGGGCGTAGTTATAGGTGAAACTGCGGAAATTGAAGAAGGCGTGGTGATATATCAAGGCGTGACTTTGGGCGGAACCGGTAAAGAAAAAGGCAAACGCCACCCCACGATTAAACGCGGCGCAACGATAAGCGCAGGCGCAAAGGTTCTTGGCGGTTTTCCCGTAGGCGAATATGCAAAGATAGGTGCGGGTGCGGTAGTTCTTAAAGAAGTGCCTCCACACGCAACGGTAGTGGGCGTTCCCGGCAGAGTTGTTAGAATAAACGGAGAAAAGGTTTCCGATTTAGAGCAAGAAAAGGGCGACCCGTTGCAAGAAGAAATTTGCAATTTAAGAGAAAAACTCTTTTTGTTAGAAGAAGAAATTGAAAAGTTAAAGAAAAGGTAATTTATGAAAATATACAACACGCTTTCCGGCAGTAAAGAAGAATTTAACCCGTTAACCAGCGGCGAAGTAAAGATGTATGCCTGCGGTATCACCGTTTCGGGTGAAGCGCATATAGGGCACGCTTATCAAGCGCTTATTTACGATATTATGAGAAAATATTTCGTAAAAAAAGGGTACAAAGTCACTTACGCCAGAAATTACACGGACGTAGACGACAAAATAATAATAAAATCTAAAGAAACGGGAATTCCTGCGGACGTTTATGCAAAAAATATGATTTGCAATATAGACGAGCAAATGAAACGCTTAAACGTAGGCGATCCGGATATTTGGCTAAAAGCAACCGAATGTATAGACGATATTATCGCTTTTGTTAAAGGTCTTATAGATAAAGGGCACGCTTATTCCACGGATAAGGGAGACGTTTATTTTTCCGTAGAAAGTTTTCCTTCTTACGGCAAATTGTCAAACAGAAATTTAGAAGACGCAATGAACGGCGTAAGAATTGATAACGACGAACAAAAAAAGAACCCGCTAGACTTCGCCTTGTGGAAATCCGCGAAGGAAGGAGAGCCTTATTGGGAATCTCCTTGGGGAAAAGGTCGCCCCGGTTGGCACATAGAGTGTTCTACTATGAATCAAAAAGCGTTCGGCGACCAAATTGATATTCACGGCGGCGGAAGAGACTTGATTTTTCCGCACCACGAAAACGAAATCGCTCAAACGGAAGCACTCACGGGCAAACCGTTTGCAAAATATTGGATTCACAACGGGCTTATAAAGGTTAACGGTCAAAAAATGAGTAAATCCTTGGGCAACAGTTTGTTTTTAAAAGACCTTTTGGATAAATACTCTGCCGAAACGATAAAGTTTGCGCTTTTACAAACAAACTACCGCGGCGATATAAACGTCACCGACAATTTATTTCCTGATGCAGAAAAGCACTTGGTTGAATTTTATAAATTGTTTAAGCTTGCAACAGACAAAGGTATTGCCATAAAAGGCGAAAACGAAAAGATAGATTCAGAATTTGATGCTTGTATGGATAACGACTTTAACACCGCGCTAGCGCTTTCTAATTTGTTTGTTTACTTTAAAAAAATCAAATCTAAAATAAATGCCGGAGATATAACGGCAGGGCAAGATTTAAATCAAATAAAGAAAACCTACTCTTTATTAGGGTTGTTCGTTTCCGCTTCGGAAGATTTCCTTTCTAAATACGGTAAAGAAGAAACGCTATCCGTTCCGGAAGAAATAATTGCTATGGCGGAAAAAATGCAACAGGCAAGAAGCGTAAAAGATTACGCGCTAGCCGACTCTTTAAGAAACGAAATAACCGAAAAGGGATACATTATAAAGATTTCTAAAGATGGTTATTCTATAGAAAAAAATAAGTCTTAACTTTTTATTTTAAGGTGCAAAAAAATGATTACTTCTAAAGAATTAAGAGAAAAATGGATTAAATTTTACGAAAGCCGCGGGCACGTTAACATCGGCGCAGTTTCTTTGATAGGGGACGGCACTACTGGCGTTATGTTCAACGTTGCGGGAATGCAACCGCTTATGCCTTATCTTTTAGGCAAAAAACACCCTATGGGCACAAGGCTATGCAACGTTCAAGGTTGCGTTAGAACCGTAGATATAGATTCCGTGGGCGACGCTACACACTTCACCTTTTTTGAAATGATGGGCAACTGGAGTTTGGGCGATTACTTTAAAAAAGAAAAAACCAAATGGACTTTTGAACTTTTAACCCAAGTTTTCGGTTTTGATAAAGATAAAATATGCTCTACCGTTTTTGAAGGAAACGAAAGCGTTCCGAAAGACGAAGAAACCGCCTCTTTATTAATGGAATTAGGCATAAAGAAAGAAAACATTTTTTACCTAGACAAGTCTAACAACTGGTGGGAATTAGAAGGCACGGTAGGTACTCCTTGCGGTCCCGATAACGAATGGTTTTATCCTAGAGAAGACGGTCCGGATTCTAAAGACTTTTTAACCTCTAACCGCTACGTTGAAATCGGCAACGACGTTTATATGCAATATAAAAAGCAAGAAGGCGGAAAGTATACCGAACTCGAAAACAAAAACGTAGACACCGGTTTCGGTTTAGATAGATTGTTGTTATTTTTGAATAATTTAGACGACGGATATAAAACCGACTTGTTTATCGATTCCGTAAATTACTTAGAAAAAGTTTCCGGTTTAAGTTATGATAAAGATGAAAAAGCAAGAAAGGCAATCAGAATCATAGCCGACCATACCAGAACTTCCGTAATGTTAATAGGCGATAAAAACGGAATATTGCCCTCTAACACGGGTGCGGGATATATTTTAAGAAGACTTTTACGCCGCGCTATAAGATACTGTATGGCTCTTGAAATAGACCCCAAAAACATTTGCGACGTAGCAAAAATCTTTATAGAAAAGATATATAACGATGCGTATCCGCTACTTGTAGAAAAAGAAGAGTATATCCTTTCGGAAATAGAAAAAGAAACTAAAAAATTCCAATCTACGCTGGCACAAGGAATGAAAGAATTCGACAAGTGCATTATAGGAATGGAAAGAAAAAATGCTTTTATGAGCCAAAAGGACCCTGCATACATTCCTGAAAAAGAAATTACCGGAAAGCAAGCGTTTAGACTGTACGATACGTTCGGTTTCCCGCTAGAACTCACGATAGAACTTGCCGAAGAAAAAGGTTTAACCGTTGACCAAAACGGATTTAACGAAGCGTTTAAGGCTCACCAAGAGCTTTCTAAAGCGCAAGCACAAGCCGCAAAGGGCGGACTTACCGAAAGAACGGAAACAACAACAAAATATCACACGGCAACGCACATAATGCTTGCAGGTTTAAGAAAAATGTTCGGTACGCAAACGGAGCAAAAGGGTTCTAACATAACGGAAGAACGCTTGCGTTTTGACTTTAACTGCGACCATAAACTTTCTGAAGAAGAACTTAAAACCCTAGAAAATTTTGTAAACGACGTAATAGCAAAAAAGATAGACGTTGTAAGAACGGAAATTCCTTACAATAAAGCAATAGCGGAAGGAGCTTATGGCGTATTTAATCCCGATTCCGAAGACCAAATCGTTTCTATCTATACGATAGAGGGGGTTGATAAACAAATTTGCGGCGGACCACACGTAAACAATACGGGTGATTTAGGAACTTTTGTAATAAAGAAAGAAGAAAGTTCTTCTAGCGGAGTAAGAAGAATAAAAGCAATATTAAAATAACTTGTATTAAAAAGTCGGCTTGTTAAGAATAAAATCTAAAAGCCGACTTTTTTTATCTTATTTACTTTTATTGATTGACAAATAAAAATTATTGTTATAAAATGTAAAGGCTTTATAAGCACGCACCTTTAGCTCAACTGGATAGAGCGTTGGTCTACGGAGCAGGTGGTCGTGGGTTTGTGCATTCCCATCAAAAATGCACATCGTTCAACTTAATATTACTGCAATATGCACTCATAGCTCAATTGGATAGAGCGTTGCGCTACGGACGCAAAGGTTTGGGGTTCGAGTCCCTATGGGTGCACCACAAAAAGCCCGATATTTAGGGCATTTCAGCGATTTTGGTCGCTGATTTTTTTTGCAAATTTTTCGAACCCCACACCATACCTTTCTTGTAAATATCATCAAAGGCTTGCAATTTTGTGGGGTTCGTTTTTTGTTTTTCAAAATGCAATGAATTTTTGCCTCAAAATGCCCAAAAATGCCGTTTTTCTAAGATAAATCTAAGATGGAACTAAGATTTCGTGCAAATATCGCCTGATTTTTCCTAGTGTTTTGGGGTGTCGTTTAGTATCAAAAATATGCAAAAAATTTACATTTCGCTATCTGACTGCAATTTTTTTCTTCTTTTCCATTCCAAAAATTCTTGATATTCTTCGTCTGAAATTTCATTTTTTTCTTCTTTTTGTGGCGAATTGGTTATCGTATTACTTATTACTTGGGCTGATTCTAACTTACTTGAAAAGTCCAAATGGGAATAAACATCGGCTGTTGTGTTGAAATTTGCGTGACCTAACCACTCTTGAATATTCTTCATTGGCACTTTATTTGCCACTAATAGACTCGCACAAGAGTGTCTTAAATCGTGAAATCTGATATGCCTTAGATTATTTTTCTTCAAAATCTTGCTAAAGTGATGCGTAACAAAATCAGGCAAAATTAAATCTCCCATATCATTTACGCATATATAATCCAAATATTTTTGATTATAACACTTACCATAAAGCTTTTTATTTTCTTCAATTTGTGCTTTTCTTTCTTTCAATGCTTGCTCAATTTCAGGTAGCAATGGAAGTGTTCTTCGGCTGGATTGTGTTTTCAAAGTGTCTGAAGCATAGACTTTTTTCTTTACTGATAAAACTTTGTGTTTTATTGAAATTGTTTTTTGCCTATCATCAAACGCATCCCATTTAAGCCCTAAAATTTCACTACGCCTAAATCCATAAAATACAGCAATCTTCACTACAAGTTCAAGCTGATCTCCCTTAAATGCTTTTAGTAATTGCTGTATTTCGTCTTTATCATAATAATTTTTAATTGTCTTTTCTTTCTTAATTCTTGTAAGAAACTCACATGGGTTTTTTCTGATGAGATCATCTCTATATGCGCACCTTAGTGCAGGACTTAGAATAATTGCATGGTGTTTTACGGTGACATTCTTATTTCCACGAACATCTCTTAAATAATCAAAATAATCTTCTAGGTGCTTTACTGTCACATCTTTTAGTTTTAACTTATCTCCAAAATATTTTTCCATTATCTTATAGCAATTCATATAAGATAAATAAACATTAGGAGTTAAGTCTTTTTCTTTTGCTTCAATAAATGATTTCATATAGTCAATAAAGATTATATCATTATTAACCACGGGTGCTTCATTTTTTGGTTGTTCAGAAACACCTGATTCCATTTTTTCACAAGCCTTATCAATGATTTTTTGTGCTTCTCTTTTATTGCCACGTTCTTTTAGTCCAGTAGAAATCCATTTTTGTTTATTTCTTCCAAACTCATCTTGATAATAAATAATACCATACCAAATGCCATTTTTAACTATTAGGCTATTCTTCATTATTTTCTCCAAATAAGTATTTAATAACATTTAGTTTTGAAATTTTGTAATCTCTACCAATTTTAATTGATTTAATTTCTCCAGTCCTAAGTAATTCATAGGCTTTTGTTCTTTTAATATTTAACATCTTTTGCAATTGTTCTGCATTTACAACATCAGGATAGTCCTGAAATAATACATTATTATATTTTAGTAATTCGTCCATACACTCCTCACATTTCAGCTTCACTTTTTGAGCGTAAGTCCAAATTTCCAGTATCAATAAAATAATCAATATTTTTAACAAATCTTTTATAACTTGTTAAATCAATATTTGTAGTCAGTTTCATTTATTTTCTCAAACTCTCTTT
>CAYVPW010000003.1:0-62350 GCA_964453915.1 uncultured Christensenella sp.
ATATAATATATAATAACGATATAATAACGCAAAAAGGCTCGATTAGTATCGGGCCTTTTTCTTGTCAAAAGCCCGAAAATAACTTTTTTAAAAAAATTAAAAAAATTTTAAAAAAGCACCGCAAAACGCTTTACAACTTTAGAGTAATGAAGTATAATGTAGATACTTTAACACATTAAAGCAATAAAGCAAATAAAAATTTTAGGAGAAACTACTATGAAAAAACTACTCACACTTATTTTTACTGCAATAATGGCAGTTGCATGTTGTTTTGGTTTAACCGCTTGCGGTAAAGACGAAAATACCCTCACGATAGGTTATACTATTTATCCTCCGATGAACTATTACGAAGGAAGCGATTTTGTAGGTTTTGATACTGAACTTGCAACGGAAGTTTGCAAGATTTTAGGAAAAACGCCTAAGTTTGAAGAAATAGTATGGAACAACAAAGTTATGGACTTAAATAGCGGCGCAATCGATATTGTTTGGAACGGTATGACAATTACGGATTCTCTTAAAGAATCTATGGAAATTACTTCTCCGTATTTAGAAAATAAACAAGTGATTGTTTGCAAGGTAAGCGATGCTGCTAAATACACCGTGCCTGCAGATTTAGCAAATGCAAGCGAAGTATTGTTTGAAACGGGTTCTGCGGGAGATGACGTTGTAAGCGCTATCGACGGCGTAAACAAAGTTGGTGCTTCTGCACAAAAAGATACGCTTTTAGCTGTAAAAACGGGTACTAATAAGGTTGCCGTTATAGATAAACTTATGGCAGCTGCAATTACCGGCGAAGGCACCGATTATGCAGACCTAACCTTCGTAGACGTAGGTTTTGAATTAGAACAATTCGGTATAGGTGTTAAAAAGGGCAACGTAGAATTAAAAGAACAAATTGAAAGTGCAATCAATTCTTTGAAGGCAAACGGCAAGTTTGACGAATTGTTGAGAAAATACTTTGCATAAGGTAAATTTTTAGATATGGATTTTATTTCGGTAAATATTAAACTTCTACAAGGATTTTTAACGACTTGCGAGTTGTTTATACTGACGCTAGTCCTAGCATTGCCGCTAGGACTTGTCGTTGCGTTTGGGGCAATGAGCAAATTTAAGCCTCTTAAAGTTTTTACAAAATTTGTTGTTTGGATAATAAGGGGCACGCCTTTAATGCTTCAAACGTTGGTGTTTTATTACGGTCCCGCTCTTTTGTTCGGTTGGGGAAGTTTGCCCAGATTTATTGCGGTTATGATTGCGTTTGTGGTAAATTACGCTTGTTATTTTGCGGAAATATTCAGGGGTGGCATAGAAAGCATATCCGTAGGGCAATATGAAGCAGGCAAGGTTTTAGGGCTTAAAAAAAGCCAAATCTTTTTTAAGGTGGTTTTAATGCAAGTAATAAAACGTATAGTTCCCCCTATGTCTAACGAAATTATTACTTTGGTAAAAGATACGTCTTTGGCAAGAGTGATAATGGTTGCGGAAGTTTTAAAATACGCAGAAGACTTTACTGCATACGGTATGATTTGGCCACTTTTTTATTGCGGAATATTTTACTTGTTATTTGTTGGATTGCTTACGATAGTTTTCCATTTTATAGAGAAAAAATTATCTTATTTTAAGGTTTGATTATGGCATATTTAGAAATAAAAAATTTTAATAAATCTTTCGGACAAACGGAAGTGTTAAAAGGTGTGAGTATAAGTATAGAAAAGGGGCAGGTTGTTTCTATAATAGGCTCTTCCGGTTCCGGAAAAACAACTTTATTAAGATGTCTTAATTTTTTAGAAACACCGGATAGCGGCGAAATGACGCTTGACGGAAAGGCGTTGATAGGGGAAGATCCTTCTATAAAAAACAACGAAAAATCTTTAAGAGAAAAACGCTTAAACTTTGGGCTTGTATTTCAGTCTTTTAATCTTTTTCCGCAATATAACGTATTAAAAAATATTACTCTTGCGCCCACTCTTTTATTAAAAGAAAAATTTAAAGAGTTTAAAAAGACAGAAAAGAACAGAATGCTTAGAGAAGAATTTTTAATAACGGAAAAAGAAAAAATAAATAAGACGGCGGAAGAATTGCTTGTAAAAGTGGGGCTTTCGGAAAAACGCGACGCATATCCTTGCGAACTTTCCGGCGGACAATGCCAAAGGGTGGCGATAGCAAGGGCATTGGCGTTAAAACCGAAAATCCTTTGTTTTGACGAGCCTACTTCTGCGCTAGATCCTGAACTTACGGGTGAAGTGCTAAAAGTAATTCGCGGATTAAAAGAAAAAGACCGCACGATGATAATTGTCACGCACGAAATGGGCTTTGCAAAAAGCGTGTCAGATAAAATAGTATTTTTAAGTGACGGCGTGGTGGAAGAAGAAGGCACGCCTAAAGAAGTTATGGAAAATCCCAAATCGGAAAAACTGATTCAGTTTTTATCCAGTGTTTCTCAAAAGGACGGTGAATAATATGTCTGAAAATTCTGTAAGTGCAAGAAAAAAACTGTACAAAACAATTCTTTCGTTAAAAAACGAAGAAGAATGCGATGATTTTTTTAACGATTTATGCACCATAAAAGAGTTGGATTCTATGGCTCAAAGAATAGTTGCCGCCGATTTGTTGATAAACGGCGAAACGTACGAGCAAATAATTGCAAAAACGGATATTTCTTCCGCAACGCTATCTAGAGTATCCAGATGCGTTAAATACGGAGATGGTTATAAAAGTATTTTAACAAAAGACCGTGATTGATTCACGGTTTTTCTTTTTTCTTGTTCGGCGTGCATTTTTCGAGATTAAATTCTAAAAAAAACCGTTGAAATAAAAGAAAAAATATATTATACTTATTTAGTCAAAGGTTAAAATACAAAGGCAAAGCGTTAAATGGATAAAGAAATAAAAAAATTTATAAACTTAATAAAAGAAAAAACGGGTTTGTGCGTAGAAGAGTGCGAAACGTCGCCTTGTTTAGAAAGCGGAGAAGCGTTTAGGACGGACACTGCAAACAATAAAGTGTATTTTGCAGTTAAAAGCAGACTAAAATCTTATAATTTGGTTTTAGAAGGCTCCGGAAAAGCAGAAGAAAACTACGCAAAACTAATTATCGGTTTGGCTGAAAATTATTTTTTTAGCGACACGGAATTATCCCGAGCGGAGTTTTTTAAGTCCGCCTTATACGGAGAACTTAAAGCCGTTCAAATAGAGAGATATATGTCTAAATTCGCCTTGCCGGAAAGCCCGTGTTTTGTTATGATTATCACGGGAGAAAAAGAAGTAGACGGTGTGGACGACGTTATTTTGGGATACGGAGAAAACCAAAGTGATTTTTTGATAGAAACGGAAAAGGGGCGTTTTGCCTTGGTTAAGTTTGTGGACGAAAACAGCAGGGATTACCGTTCTTCCAGAGAATATGCGGAATATTTGGTTCAATCCGTTTACGACGAAACGGGAGAGAACCTAAACGTTGCCATAGGCGGAACGGTAGATTCCGTTGCGGAAGTTTATAAATCTTATTCGCAGGCGTTTTCCGCTTTCAATATGGCAAAGACTATATCTTTAAGGGGCAGGGTTCACTGTTATAACGAGTATATGTTCTTTAAGATTTTAGAAGACTTGCCAAAACACAAAACGGGTGAATATTTAGATATTTTATACACCCCTTCTGCGAAAGAGATATTTGAAGATAAAGAGCTTTTAGAAACGGCGGAAGAATTTTTAGAAAACAGTCTAAACATATCCGAAACTGCAAGAAGGCTTTATTTGCATAGAAATACTTTATCTTATAGGCTAGAAAAGATAGAAAAGGGAACGGGGCTTGACATAAGAAAGTTTTCCGATGCGGTGACTTTTAGAATAATGTGGGCGCTAAGCGTGTTTTTAAATAAATAGTATTAGGAAGCAAAATGGAAAAAAACGTAAACAAAATTACCACTAAAAGAATAATTGCGGTTATTGCGGCGATATTTGCGATAGCCGCTTCCTTTTTCTGCGGTTTTTTTGTAAAAGATTGCGTAAACGGAAAGGCTGTAAATACAAACAACGAGATATTAAAGTATATAGAAAAGTACGGCGTTTTCGATACGGAAACTCTTGAACTTAAAAAATTTGATATTTCAAAAATAACGGCGGATTTCGTTGAAAATTTAGACGACGATTACGCCCATTATTATACAAAAGAAGAATACCGAAAGATAAAAGAAAATTCCGACGGGGCTTATAAAGGGATAGGCGTAAGTTGTTTTTCTGATACGCTAACCGTTTATAAAGTAGCCGTAAACTCTCCCGCATATTTTGCCGGCATAAAAGAAAAAGATGTGATATTAGGCTATAGGGACGGAGAAAACGATATAAATTTTGCTGACTATAAAGAGTTTGAGGATTTTTTGAAAACCGTTTCTGACGGGGTTGACTTTTCTTTAAAGATAAAAAGAAACGGGGCGGATATTTTAGTAAACGTTTCCGTTAGAGAGTATGAATCCACTTATATTTATTATAAAGATAAGGAAGGGGATATGGCTTTTTTATCCGAAAGCGGCACGCCAGTTTTAACCCAAATACCCTGTATAAATTCACAGTTCGATACGGATACGGCGTATATTGCTTTTTATCAATTTGAAGGAAACGCCGCAAAAGAACTTAAAAGTGCGATGGAATATATGATAGGCAGGGGCAAAAGCAAACTTATTTTAGATTTAAGATACAACGGCGGCGGATATATGAGCGTTTTAGAAGAAGTTGCCGCCTTGCTTATAAACATTAAAGAAAACTCTTCTAACGTAATTACTTATGCACTGGACAGTAGCGGAAAGTACACCCCGTATACCGCTTCGAAAAACAAGTTTTATAAGGAAATAAAAGCGATTTCCGTTATAGCAAACGAATATACGGCTTCCGCTTCGGAATGTTTGATAGGTGCAATGCTTTATTATAAAAACGCTTTCGACAGAGATTGTTTGGTGATAGAAAACGCGGCTTTACAAAGCGGAACGGCAAGGACTTACGGCAAGGGGATTATGCAAACGACTTTTCCGCTATCGGACGGCGGTGCGTTAAAAATGACTACCGCAGTTATTTACCAACCTGATAAAACAACTTGTATCCACAATACGGGAATTACAGTAAACGGAGAAAACGCCGTTATTAGAGAAGAAGAAAAAGCGATAGTCCGTGCACAAAGCATTTTGTCAGGCAAAAACTGAATATAAACTCTTAATCAGAAAAAAAGTTATTAAGGGAGCGAACGATTTCACCGTCCGCAAAGTTAGATATAGGATTAAGCCTGTATGCCCGACCGTTTTCGGTCGGGCTGTCTTTGTCGTTGAGGTTTATAAATCTTTTTAAAATCGGCGCAATCGTTTCCGGTTTTATATTAGACAACAGACTTTTAAAATCTAAAGAACCGTTGCTTAAACTTTCTAAAACGGGTGCAAAATCCTTTCCGCCGTATTCTTCTAAAAAAAAGTTTATTAAAAAACGCAAAATTTCCATATTTACTCCGCTAACATTACAGTATATGTTTTTCATAATATAAAATTGAAAATATTTTATTGGGAGAGTCTTTATGGAAGATTTTAACGATTACGCAGGAAGAGAAAACGAGAATCAAACGCAAAACGGCAATATTTTCAATTTGGTAAATTCGCTTGCAAAAAAGTTCGATGGAAAGAACCAAAACGATTTGCTTGCGGCAATTTATAAAGAAGCGAAACGGGGAAAACAAGCGGGGACTTTAACTAACGCCGAAATAGATGCTTTTGCAAATATGCTTTCCCCGCTGTTAGACGACAAAAAAAGGGGATATTTAAATAAAATCGTTCAGGAACTTAAAAGAATTTAATTTTTAGCAAGTTCGTTTATCGCTTTTATAACATAGTATAATTCTCGGGTGCTGTTTTGCGGCGCTATACTTACTCTTACCAGTCCGTTTTTATCCGTGCCTAAAAATTCGTGCATTTTAGGGGCGCAGTGAAGCCCGCTGCGTACGGCAACGTCGTATTCGGAATTAAGTTTATCCGCAATTTCTCCGCTTGGCGTTTCGCCGACGGAAAAAGAAACTATGCCGGCAGGGTTTGGCGAAGAATAACACTTAACGCCTTTTATTTGAGATAGAGAAGAAACTAGCAAAGCGGTTTGTTTTATAAGGTGTTCGCTAAAATGCAAAAAATTACTTTCCGCATAGCGAACGCCTTCTAACAGCCCCGCAATCGCAGGTAGTGCCACGGTTCCGCTTTCAAGCTTTTCGGGATAGCATTCCGGTTGATAAGGGCTAAAAGATTCTGTGCCCGTTCCGCCGAAGATAAGCGGAGTCAATTCAGTGTTTTTATCAAAAAGCAACGCACCGCTTCCCATAATGCCGTAAAGCCCTTTATGCCCCGCTAGGGCTAACATAGATATGCCGTCCGTTAAAGAAAGCGGAACATGTCCGCCGCCCTGAGCGCCGTCGCACAGATATAGCAGTCCGCGTTTTTTTGCAAGAGCCGCTATATCCTTTACGGGCAAAACTTCCCCCGTGACGTTTGATACTGCGGTGGATACTATCAAATAGGTTTCCGGCTTAATTTTTTCTTCTATTGTTTCAAGTAAAGAAATCCCGTTTTTTGGAGATACTGTGTCTAAAGATATAATTCCGCACTTTTCCAAATGAAACAGCGGTCTTAAAACGGAGTTGTGTTCGTATACGGTAGTTATAACGTGTCCGCCTTTTTTTACGCTGCCGAATATTGCAAGATTGATTGCTTCCGTGCAGTTTTTTGTAAAGACCGTTCTTTCCGGAGTTCCGCCGAAAAAATTAGAGAGAGCCTTTCTGCAATCGTAAACTATTTCCGCTCCTGTGAGTGCTAAACGGTGTCCGCTTCTGCCGGGATTTGCCGATAAAAATCTTATTACGCTTTCCGTGGTTTCCACAACGGTGTGAGGTTTAAAACCGCCCGTTGCGGCATTGTCTAAATAAATCATAGTTTTCTCCTTTACGCTTAACAAAAAAGATAGGTAATTTAATATTATGAAATATAAAGTTTTATTATGCAAAGGAGAAAACGGATTATGGAATACGTAGCGGTTGCCTTCCGTTCGCGCACGCAAACTGTAAGGTTCGCGGATTTTTTAAAACGTAACGGCTTAAATTGCGAAGTGATAAACACGCCTAAAGAAGCGGGTGTGGGATGCGGCTTGTCCGTTAAAATAAACAAAGCGGCTGTTCCATTGGTAAAAAAGGCGTTAATTTATACCAAAGCGGAAAATTTTGCAGGTTTTTTCTTGGTGAAAAGCATCGGTGGGAAAAGGTTTGTACGCGGCATTTTTTGAAAGGCTTAAAAACGCTTGAATTTTACGCTTTAAGTATGTTAATATAATACGTGATATGAAAAAGGATACCGCAAGAGAAATTGTAAAGGAGTTGTCCGGCGTTTTTACGGATAAACCCGCATTAAAATACGAAACGCCGTATCAACTGCTCGTTGCGGTAATTCTTTCCGCACAATGTACGGACGAGCGTGTAAACAAGGTCACCAGCCTTCTTTTTTTAAAACACGGCACGCCGCAAAGCATAATTGCGTTAAAGCAAGAAGAACTTGAAAAGTATATTTTTTCTTGCGGACTATATAAAAGCAAAGCCGCACACATATTAAGCGCAACTAAAGATATTATAGAAAAATACGGCGGAGAAGTTCCGCACGACTTAAAAGAATTAAGAACGCTTGCGGGTGTGGGAAGAAAAACCGCAAACGTTGTATATAGCGTTGCATTCGGCGGCAATGCGATAGCCGTTGATACGCACGTTTTTAGGGTGAGCAAAAGGATAGGGCTTGCTTCCGGTAAAAACGTTTTAACTACGGAAAAAGAGTTGATGAATATACTAGACGAAAAGGACTGGTCTAGGGCGCATCATTATCTTATTTATTTGGGCAGAAGTTTTTGCAAGGCGGCAAAACCGGACTGTAAAAATTGCCCGATAGAAAAATTATGTAAAAAATCTATGGATAAAAAGGTGAAATAAATGTTTATCGACAGAGCGTCAATAACGATAAAAGCGGGAGACGGAGGCAACGGCATTACTTCTTTTTTGCACTTTAAAGGTAAGGTCGGCGGCGGTCCGGACGGCGGAGACGGCGGAAAGGGCGGAGACGTGATTTTTATTGCGGACGAGCATATGTCTAATCTTTCCGATTACTATTATAAAACGAAATACGTTGCGGAAAGCGGCACTGCGGGCGGACCTAAAAATTGTTTTGGCAAAGCAGGTGCAGACCTTATTTTAAAAGTTCCGCTAGGCACCGTTATAAAGGATAAAGAAACGGGAAAGGTAATTTGCGATATGTTTACCGTCGGTCAAAAAAAGACGGTATTAGTCGGCGGAGACGGCGGAAAGGGAAATGCAAGATTTACCAACGCAAGAAGGCACGCCCCGCACTTTTCTCAAACCGGTGAAAAGACCGAAACGAAAAGGGTAATATTAGAATTAAAAACCATAGCGGACGTTGGGCTTTTAGGATTTCCGAACGTTGGCAAGTCTACTATTTTAAGCAAAATAACTTGTGCAAAGCCAAAAATAGCAAACTATCATTTTACAACGCTTTCTCCAAACCTAGGGGTTTGCAATTATTACGAAGAGCAGTTTACCATTGCGGATATTCCGGGGCTTATAGAAGGCGCAAGCGAGGGCGCAGGGCTTGGTATAGAATTTTTAAGGCACATAGAACGCACCCGTATGTTGGTTCACGTGGTGGATATTTCCGGTGTGGAAGACAGAGACCCTTACGAAGATTACTTAAAGATTAACGCAGAATTAAAAAAGTACGGGCAGGGCGTTTCTAAATTAAAGCAAATTATAGTTGCAAACAAATGCGATATTTACGGTGCGGAAGAAAAACTTAAAGAATTCAAAGAAAAAGTCGGCCGTGGCAAAAAGGTTGTTGCGGTAAGTGCGGTAAACGGAGAAGGGCTAGATCTTTTAAAGAAAGAAATAATAAAGGTTTTGGCAAAACTTCCGCCGTTAAAGCCGCTTGAATACGAAGAGTTTAACTATGAAAAGCCGGATAAGTTGACTTATGAAATACTAAAAGAAGGCGAAACTTTCGTTGTAGTGGGGTCTTTGGTAGAAGTATTAAAGAGAAACGTGGTTTTATCCGATATGCACTCTTTGGCGTATATGCACAAGGTTTTGCGCGACAGGGGTATTATAAGCGAACTGAGAAAAATGGGGGCAACGGACAAGTCTACCATTATAATCGGCGGCGAAGAATTTGAATTTATAGATTAACCTTAATTAAAGGAGAAAAAATGCTTACATCTAAACAAAGAAGCGCTTTGCGCTCTATTGCACAAACTATAGAACCTATTACGCAAGTGGGAAAATTCGGCGTAAACGATGCGTTGATAGACGGGCTTGATAAAGCGATAGAAAAAAGAGAAATAATTAAAATAACCGTTTTGGAAAATTCCGGTTTGTCCCCCAAAGAAGCAGGGGTAGATATAGCGGAAAAACTCTCTGCAGAGTTTGTTTGCGCTACCGGAAGAAAATTAGTGTTTTACAGAAGAAGCAATAGCGATAAAGTAAATCATTTGGAGTTTTAAGCTGGTTCTTTTTTCTTTTCTGTATCTCCGAAAAAAAGAGATATTGCCGCTAAAAGCAAAAAAGAGCACGCCGTGATTATATAATAAATCTTAAAGCTCACAAAAAAACCGAACAAACCGAAAATCAAGCCGAAAAACGCATAGTTTTTGGCTTTTTTTCTTTTTAAAATTTTTCTAAAAGAATACCTGCTTTTTATAAAGGCTAGTTTGTATTTCTCCGGCGGAAAAATATTATGTTTTTTCATTAAAGGGTAAAGTTTTTCTGCACAAACGATTATAACCTTATTTCCGAATCTGGTTGCAAAGTCCAAAGTTTCTTTGTTGCAAAAAGCACAAATAAGGTATGCAGTTTCGCTTTTTGAACCGAGTTTGTTAAAGGCTTTTACCACGTCGGTTTTGGTGCAGCCGTCCGCATTAAGGGCTAAAAAGACAAACGCTTTGTCTTGGGGAAATAAAAATCCGCCGTTAGTTTTGCTAAAAGTAAAATTTTCTGCATCGAACAGTTTTTCTAAAAAAGAATAAGATTCCGTTTTAGGCATAAAAGACAGTTGTAAAACTGCGTTTTCACAGTCTTCTTTTTCTTTGTTTTTTAGCGTAGATTTGCTGCGTTTGTTTTTTAATCCCGCAAAGGCGAAAACAGTTAAACAAAGCGCTACGGTTGCGGAAATTGCTAAAGCAACGGCGCTTTTAGTAAAATAGTTTACGATAAAAAAACAAAATAAAAAACTTATAAATCCCGTAAAAAGCGAGTCTGACAGAACTAGTAGATAACTTTTTTTCATAATATCTCCTTTTTCGATTTTTCTTATGCCCGTTTTGCAGTTAAAATATACGGAAATTATTGATTTTAACGATTAAATGTGCGATAATAAACCTATGGAAAGAATAGGTATATTCGGCGGAACGTTTAATCCCGTTCACGCCGAGCACGTAGAAATAGTAAAAGCGGCTATAAAAGAACTGAACCTAGATAAGCTGTATATTATGCCAACTTTTTTATCTCCGCATAAAACATTAGTTCCCGCTTCCGCAAAAGACAGGGTTAATATGCTTACACTTGCGTTTAGCGGTGTGGAAAGAGCGGAAGTTTCGGAATACGAAATAGAAAAAGGCGGAACAAGCTATACCTATCAAACGGCGGAAGAATTTAGAAAAAGATATATAGACGCGGAAATTTTTTGGATAGTCGGTGCGGATATGCTTGCCGATTTTAAAACGTGGAGAAATCCGCAAAGAATTTTAAATGCGGTAAACCTGGCAGTTTTTGGCAGAGAAGATTTTAAGATAGACTATAAAGCGGAGCAGGAATATTTTATAAAAAACTTTGGCAAAGAATTTTTCAAGCTTGCTTTTACGGGTAAAGTGTGTTCTTCTACTAAAATAAGGGTATACTTTTCTTTCGGATTGGATATTAGTAAACTCACGCCGCAAAGCGTTGCGGAATATATAAAAGACAACTCTTTGTATCCTGCGGACGAGTACGTGGAATTTGTTAAAAAACATTTGCCGGAAAAGCGGCTTGTTCACACTGCAAACGTTGTGATAGCGGCACTTTCAAAAGCCAAAGAAAACGGGCTGGACGCACAACAGGTTATGACGGCTGCTACTTTGCACGATTGCGCAAAATATATGAATCCGCAAGATTTTAAGGATTTCGTTATGCCGGAAGGCGTGCCTAAACCCGTTGAACATTCTTTTTTGGGTGCGTTTGTGGCAGAGAACGTTTTAGGGATAGAAGACCAAGAGATTATAGACGCAATAAAATATCACACCTCGGGAAAAGCAAATATGTCTACTCTTGCTAAACTGATTTTCGTTGCGGATATGGTGGAAGAGGGTAGAGATTATTCGGGCGTGGAAACGCTTAGAGAATATTTCAATAAAGATTTAGACGAGTGTTTTTCTAAGTGTTTAGAAGAAGAACTGATACATTTAATAAACAAAAAACAATACATATATTCGGAAACGCTAAACGCGTACGATTATTACGTTAAAGGAAAAAAGTAAAAAGGAAGGATAAAAATGGAAGCAAGAGAATTTGCGGAAAAGATATGCAAGGTGTTAAACGATCACAAAGCGGAAGACGTGGTTTTGATGGACGTAAGGGGTAAAACCGAAATAGCGGATTATTACGTTGTTGCCAGTGGCAGAGCGAAAACGCATACGCGTTCTTTAATAGAGCATGTTGACGAAGAAATGGAAAAACTAGGCGTTTGCCCTACGAGAAGCGAAGGCGTAAAAGAAGGCAGATGGGCGGTTTTAGATTACGGTGACGTTTTGGTGCACATATTTAACGACGAATCCAGAGTTTTATATCATTTAGAAAAACTTTGGGGGGACGAAAAAAACATAACCAGATTTGACGATTAAGAAGACTTTTTAACGTATATCCTGTCTATTTCTTCGGGATTTATTTCTATGCTTCTTACCGCCTGCGGTTTTTCGGTGGCGGTGGGGGATTTGTGTTTTCGTTTTTTCTTGGGCGGGGTTTTGACCATTGCGCTTTTTGCAAAAAGCCAAACGGTTTTTAAGCCGACGACCAAAAGAAAACAAAAGACAAACAGCAACAAAGAGCAGGTAAACCCGAGAATGGGCGATGCCGATAAAAGATTCATAAATTTTTCTCCTAAGTATATTTTTGCATGAGAAATTTACTTTTTTATCGGAGTAATTGTTGATAATTGATAAATTATGAGTAAAAGGAGGCACCCCCGTGTTTTTTGATAAGGACGAAAAGAGATTGAATCCCGAAAAGGACGATATGCCGGATTTAATTTCGGAAATTTACGAAGAGAATTTAGAAAAAACGGAACTTACGGTTGTAGAAACTTTGCCGGAAAAGCGAGATAAAAAGACTGTAAAAGGCGGGAAAGAAGATTTTAGCGCCTTTTTAGCTCTTGCGGATTTACTTAATACTTCCGTGGAAAAGGTAAAGGACGAGTGTTGCCTTTTTCAACTTAGAAAACTTATGGCAAGGCTTGGAAAAGTCGTCGTGAGGTACGACGTATCCGATGCGAAAATAGGAAAGATAATAAAAAATTGCCTTAATTTGGAAATAAGCGAGGTGTTGGTTTCTCCCGTTTATTTAAACGCATGCTTGCGTCAAACGCAAAAGCATAAACTTGAAAAGCAAAGAGTATGTGCGTTTATTGATTTTCCTTTTGGAGAAAGTTCTTTAAAAGGTAAAATTACGGACTTGAAAAACAGTTTGAATTTCGGTGTAGACGGCGCAACGGTTATGATGCCTAACGTTTTGCTTTCTAGCGAAAAAATAAAAGTGTTTAAGCGTCAAGTAAAAAAATTCGGCAGGGTTTCAAAAAAGGAAACGGGCGTTGCGGTTAACGCTACCGATTTAACGGAAGAGAGTATAAAAAGCGCAATAAAGGCTGTTGATAAAACCAAACTGTCTTTTATCACTTTTGTATTCGGCGACAGTACGGAAGAAGAAATTAAGGCTAAAATAAAGGCTATTTATAAGTATAAAGGCAAAAAACAAGTAAATATTTTGGGCAACGTAAGCACTCCGGAAGCGGTTATGGCGCTATTTAAGATGGGTGTGGACAGAATTCTTACCCCTTATGCGGACGAAATAGGAAAAGAACTTGTTAAACGCTTTAAAATTAAAAGCATAAAATTTGTTTAAAATACTTTACAAAGGGCGAGTGGAGTATTATTATTTTAATGTCTGAATAAAAAATTTCTTGGGGCGGGGCGAAAATCCCCACCGGCAGTATAGTCTGCGAGTCGAAAGATTGATTCGGTGAAATTCCGAAACCGACGGTATAGTCCGGATGGAAAAGAAAAGGTTTTTTTCACACGGCGAAAAACCGCTTTTGTTTTTAAGTATTGCGCCCCTAAAGAAAGGGGCGTTATTTTATGAAAGAAACTATTAACACTAAAACGATTGCGGGAACGGCGATTTTTGCCGCTTTGTCTTTTGTGTTCTATTTGTTAGAGATTCCTATATTTGCGGGAACTCCGGCATCTTTTTTAGAGTTAGACTTATCTAATGTGTTCGTTATGCTTGCGGGGTTTATGTACGGACCTATTTCCGCAACGGTGATTACCGTTATAAAAGAGTCTATTCACATTGCAATAGGAAGCACCGGCGGTGTGGGTGAACTTGCCAACGTTTTAATTACTTTATCTTACGTGTTGCTACCGTCTATATTATATCGCTATAAAAAAGGCATTAAAACGGTTATTGTTTCTTTAAGCATTGCTTGCATAATACAAACGGGAATATCTTTGCTTGTAAATAAGTTTGTTAACTTTCCGTTTTTTACGGGAAGCGCACCGTTTATTACAACGGAAAACTCTAACGCAATGTTCGGCGCGCTTTATCCCTACGTTTTAGGCTTTAACGCAATAAAAAGCGTGGTTATATCGGTAATTACCGTGCTTTTATATAAAAGAGTGTCTTATTTGTTTAAAAAAATCAATTTACAAAATTCTTATGAAAAAAATATAATAAACGAATATTTTAGCGATAGTGCGGAGCAAACGGAAGAGATTGCGTTTGAATATGCTAAAACGCTTAAAGACGGAGACGTTGTGTTGCTTTCCGGCGATATGGGCGCAGGAAAAACGGTTTTTGTAAAGGGCGTTGCAAAGTATTTCGGGCTAGAAGGCGTGACAAGTCCTACTTACGCTTATTTAAACGTTTACGGGGATAAAATTTATCACTACGATTGTTATAGGCTTTCTTGCGGAGAAGATGCGGAAAGATTAGGACTTACGGATTATTTCGGCGGAGATAATATTTGTATAATAGAATGGGCGGAAAATATAGAAGACGTGCTTCCGCAAAAAGTAAAAAAAGTTAAAATAGAAAAAATTAGCGAGAACGAAAGAAGAATAACATTATGAAATATCTTGCGTTAGATACAAGCGGTAAAAATCTTACCGTAATAGCGGTAAACGGCGAAAAGGAATACGTTTATTTTGACGAAGAGTGCGGAGTAAACCATTCTGTTGCCGTTATGGATAAAATAGACGAAGCGTTAAAGGGCGCAAATTTAGATTTAGAAGATGCGGATTTTATAGCGTGCGTAGTCGGTGCGGGCTCTTTTACGGGCATAAGGATAGGCGTTTCCACCGTAAAGGCACTTTGTTTTGCACACAAAAAACCGTGTTTATCCATAACTTCGTTCGATACGATTGCATATAATAAAGAAGCGGGCAAGGTTTTTGCTGTGATAGACGCAAAGCACGGCAGTTTTTACGCTTGCGGATACGAAAACGGAAAGGTTTCCGTTCCGCCTTGCTTTATATCTAAAGAAGAATTGTTGAAATTATCAAAGGGGTATAAACTTTTGTCTTTCGAGTCGATTGAAGGATTAAAGACTAAAAAGGTTTCCGTTTGCGAAGGGCTGAAAAAGGCGATTGAACGCTTTTTTGATAACGCAAGTTTAGACTTAGAGAGTTTAGTTCCGCTTTATATAAGAAAAAGTCAGGCGGAAGAGGGTAGATGAAAATAGTTCCTTTATCAAAAGAACATATCCCGTTTTTGGTGTGTGCAAAAAACCGAGATTTTTTGGATGGGTGGGGAGAAAACGCATTGAATTCCGCCTTTGAAAGTCAAAGATTTTTCGGGTTTGTTGCGGTTGACGGTGATGATTATTGCGGTTTTATCACTTGCTCTTTTACTTCTTTCGATGCGGATATAGAAAGCGTTTACGTTGTAAAAGAAAAAAGAAGAAACGGAGTTGCCCGTATACTGATAAACAGGATTACGGAAGCGGTAAAAGAAAATGGGCTAGAAGGCATTTTTTTAGAAGTGAGAGAATCTAACGCTCCTGCAATAAAATTGTATGAAGGTGCGGGGTTTGTAAAGATTTCCGTAAGAAAAAAATATTATTCGGACGGAGAAAATGCCGTTATAATGAAAAAGGAGATAAAAGTATAAGCGCAAAAAACGGTTTTACGCAAGAAAAAAAAGACTTGCTCTTTTTGCACGGATACCTTGCGGATAAAAACAGTTTTTCTTATCAGATTCCTTTTTTTGAAAAAGATTTTAACGTTTCCGCCATAGACCTTAAAGGTTTTGGGCAAAACGCAAATATGGAATATCCGTATTCTTTAGACGATTACGTTAAAGAAGTTAAGGCTTTTATCATAGATAACGGATTAAGTAAACCTTGTGTGATAGCACATTCTTTCGGTGGAAGAATAGCGATAAAACTTGCAGCCGAAAACGATGGTTTGTTAGATAAAATAGTTTTAACGGGGGCGGCGGGAATTAAACCGAAGCGTGGGGTAAAGTATAAAATAAAAACCGCAGCGTTTAGGTGTTTAAAGCCGTTTATAAAAAAAGAAAGGCTTTCACGGTTTTATTCTAAAGACTATTTGTCGTTGTCGCCGGTGATGAAAGAGAGTTTTATAAAAATAGTAAACGAACATTTAGACGGTATTATTAAAAACATAAAAAATCCTACGCTTATCGTGTACGGAGAAAAAGATAAAGAAACGCCGCCTTATATGGCAAAAAAACTTAAAGAAGGAATAAACGGTTCTAAATTGATATTTATAGAAGAAGCCGGGCATTTTTGCTTTATAGATAAACCTTATAAGTTTAATATGGAGGTAAGGGAGTTTTTGCTCTCGGAATAGATATGTTTCCCACAAACTACCAAAGTTTTTCTCAATTATTAACGTTTCCGCAAATAACGTTATATCTAACCGTGGCGGTTATAAACGGCGTGCTTTTGTTTTTTTGTTCGCTTAAATTTTTGCTTGTTTTGCAACAGTGCGGTTATCACGGAACAAGATATTTTAAGTGGCTTAAAGATCCGGACACACCATACTTGTCAAGGTTAATGCTTTTATCGCTTTTGGGATTTTTATTCTTTTGTGCTTTAAATATTTGTTTCACACCGGTATTTACCGCATTTTTCGGTAAAGAGTGGGGAGATGCGATTTCTTCTTATGCGGGGCTTCTTTCTTACGTATTGTTTATGGTAGTATATATAAACAGCGAAAGTCACGTAAATGCAAAAGTGCCGCTTAAAAAAACAAAAAGACTTGTAAGACTAGCAATGACGTTTGCGGTGTTGCTTGTGGCAATAACGTTTTTTGCTGTGCTGGGAATAAATTACCTTGCGTTTATTATCGGCGACGAGGTTTTTTGTATTTTAAGATTAGCCGTCATTTGTATTCTTCCGCTTTTATCTCCGTTTATTTTGTTTTTGGCATATTGCATAAACGAGCCTTACGAATGGCTTGTAAGAAGGCATTACGTTAAGCATGCGGCTTATAAATTAAAACATACGGACGTAATAAAAATAGGCATTACGGGAAGCTACGGAAAAACGGGTGTAAAAGAAATATTAAAGACCATACTTTCTCAAAAATTCAGGGTGCTGTCTACTCCAGATTCTTATAACACACCCCTAGGGATTGCGTTGTCTGTAAAAAATTTAGACAATACCGTTGATATTTTTTTGGCGGAGATGGGCGCTAGAAGCAAGGGAGACGTTAAAGAGTTGGTGGATATAGTAAATCCGACTTTTGGAGTAATTACCGGCGTAAATACGCAACACCTAGAAACTTTCGGCAGTATAGAAAATATAATAGATACAAAATGCGAGTTGCTAGACGGATTGCCTTTTGCAGGCGTGGCGTTTATCAACGGCGAGGGCGAACATATAAAGGAGATTTCTTCTCACTTTAACGGCGAAAAGATTTATTCGGGATTAAGCAAAGAAAACGACGTTTACGCAACGGATATAACGATAGGCAAAAGCGGTGCAACTTTTACGCTTAACGTAAAAGGCGAAAACCCCGTAAGTTGTTCTACCGTGCTTTTAGGAAAACACAGTATTATAAATATTTGTCTTGCAAGTGCGGTTTGCCATAAGCTTGGAATGACTGCGGAAGAAATAAGCCAGGGAATCAACCGTTTGCAAACAGTAGAGCACAGATTAGAACTAGTTCCAAACAACAAAAACGTTGTGTTGATAGACGACAGTTATAATTCAAACGTAAACGGCACTTTTGCCGCAATGGACGTTTTAGACGTGTTTACGGGTAGAAAAATCGTAGTCACGCCGGGGCTTGTTGAACTAGGTAAAGAAGAAAACGTTGCAAACTATAACTTTGGAAAAACTCTTGCGCAACATGCGGATAAGGTGATAATCGTAGGTAAACACAATGCGGAGATGCTTATAAACGGTTTGAAAGACGGCGGAATGGACGTTTCAAATATAAAGTTTAGCAAAAATTTAAAGCGTGGCAACGATGCGCTTAACGAAATGATACAAGAGGGAGACGTTGTTTTGTTTGAAAATGACCTTCCCGATAACTATAACTAAAAGAATAAACTGTAAACAAAAGAAAAAACAAAAAAACACCAAAGCGAAAAAATTTTGCGGAGGTGTTTTTTTATGAAAAGCGTAGGGGTGTTTTTCGGCGGTAAAAGCGTTGAACACGATATATCCGTTATTACGGGCGTTTTAATTTCTAACGCACTTATAAAAGCGGGATACGAGGCAGTGCCCGTTTATCTTTCTCACAGTGGAAAGTGGTATACGGGAAAAGAATTGATGACGATAGAAAATTTTAAAAACCTAAACGAAAAAAATCTTACCGAAGTAATGGTTCTGCCTGCCGAAAACGGTTTGTATTCGGTTAAAAAACAAAAAAAGATAAAACTTTTGTGGCATTTAAGCGTTGCTGTAAACTGTATGCACGGAGAGCGGGGAGAAGACGGAAGTCTTGCGGGGCTTTTAAAAATGTGTTCTGTTCCGCTTGCTTCGCCGTCTATACTTTCTTCTGCTATAAGTATGGATAAACGTTTTACAAAGATTTTTCTTAAAGGCATAGGTGTAAAGGCGTTGCCCTATATTTGCACGGGGTTTTCGCCCGATTATAAAGAGTTAAAAAACCACGTGGATTTTCCCGCAATAATAAAGCCCAATAAGTTGGGGTCTAGTATAGGTATTAGCGAGGCGAACGATTTTGAAGAGTTAAAAAAGGGGATAAACGAAGCGCTTCGCTACGGCGATTTGGCAATTATAGAGCCGAAACTTGGCAATTTTATAGAGATAAACTGTGCTTGTTATAAAAATTCCGCAGGGGAAATAGTAGTTTCTGAATGTGAAAAGCCCACCGGCAAAAAAGAGATTTTATCTTTTGAAGATAAATACTGCGGCGGAAAAAGAGAGTTTCCTGCAAATATAAAAAAATCCGTTTCCGATAAAATTAAACGCACGGCGGAAAAGATTTATAGGGAAGGGGATTTTAGCGGAGTTATAAGGATAGATTTTTTCTGTGCGGAAGATAAGGTGCTAGTAAACGAAATAAATTCCGTGCCGGGCTCTTTGGCGTATTATTTGTTTTCTAAAACGATTACGGATTTTAAGGAAGTGTTAAAAGAAATAATAACCGTTGCCGAACGAGAGTTTGCTAAGGAAATGAGTTTCAAAAAGAAATTTGATTCTTGTGTTTTGAATATTACGGGCGTTAAGAGTTCAAAACGCTTGTAAAAAGCACTTTCGTTATGTTAAAATACAAATGAAAAACAATAAAGGAAATATGTTATGGCAAAAATCCAAATGAAAACCCCGCTTGTTGAAATGGACGGGGACGAAATGACGAGAGTCCTTTGGGGCTGGATAAAAGAAATTTTAATTGAACCGTTTGTAGACTTAAAGACCGAATATTACGATTTGGGGCTTGTAAACAGAGATGCTACCGACGATGATATAACCGTAAAAAGTGCGCAAGCAACTCTTAAATACGGCGTTGCCGTAAAATGCGCTACCATTACGCCTAATGTTCAGCGTATGAGCGAATACAATCTTAAAAAAATGTGGAAGAGCCCTAACGGCACAATCCGTGCTATTTTAGACGGAACGGTTTTTAGAGCTCCCATTTTGGTAGACGGAATTACGCCGTATATACCTACGTGGACTAAACCGATAGTTATAGCGCGCCACGCCTACGGCGATATTTATAAAGCGGTAGACGGGTTAGCCGGCAACGGAAAAGCCGAGCTTGTATTTACCGATAGAAACGGAGAAGAAAAAAGAGAACTCATTCACGATTTTAACGGAGACGGCGTTGTTTGTGCTATGCACAACACGGATAAGAGCATAAGCAGTTTTGCAAGGGCGTGCTTCAATTATGCACTTGACCAAAAACTTCCGTTATGGTTTTCTACGAAAGATACCATAAGTAAGGTATACGACGGAAATTTTAAAAAGATTTTCGCTGAAATTTACGAAAAAGAATATAAAGATAAATTCCAAGCCGCAGGCATAGAATATATGTACACGCTTATAGACGACGTTGTTGCCAGAATAGTAAGAAGCAACGGCGGCATTGTTTGGGCTTGCAAGAATTATGACGGAGACGTTATGAGCGATATGGTTGCAACCGCTTACGGCAGCCTTGCGATGATGACCAGCGTTTTGGTTTCCCCCGACGGGATTTACGAATACGAAGCGGCACACGGCACAGTCACTCGCCATTATTATAAATACGTTAACGGCGAAGAAACGTCTACCAACCCCGTTGCAACTATTTTTGCTTGGACGGGCGCACTCAGAAAGCGCGGAGAATTAGACGGAATTGCGGAATTATCCGAATTTGCCGATAAGCTAGAAAAGGCTACGGTAAAAACCATAGAATCCGGAAAGATGACGGGTGATTTGGTGGGATTATTTAAAAAGGAAGGAATTACTCCTGTAAAATTAAATTCCAGAGATTTCTTAAAGGCGATAGCGGAAAATATATAATAAAAAAAATGGAAGAGATAAAAGTCTTAAAATCGCTTATCGAAAAGGCGAAAAATATAGTTTTTTTAGGCGGAGCGGGGGTTTCCACGGCAAGCGGAATACCTGATTTTCGCAGCGAAAACGGGCTTTATAGCGAAAGTTATAAAAAGTTTTCGCCGGAAGAGATTTTAAGCAGAGAATTCTTTTTGTCTAACACAAAAGATTTTTACGATTATTATAAAAAGAATATGCTTTTTCCTAACGCAAAGTCAAACGCTGCGCACATAGCGCTTGCTAAGCTAGAAAAATGCGGAAAACTTAAAGCGGTTATCACGCAAAATATAGACGGTTTGCACCAAACGGCGGGGAGCGAAAACGTTATAGAATTGCACGGGTCCGTGTTAAGAAACAAGTGTTTAAGATGCGGCGCTTTTTATACGGTAGAAGATATGATAGCCAAAAAAGGTGTTCCTTGTTGCGATAAGTGTGGCGGAGTGATAAAACCGGACGTTGTTTTATACGGTGAAAATTTAGATGAGGACGCTATCACGCAGGCGGTAAGGCAGGTATCCGAAGCGGATCTTTTGATTGTGGGCGGAACTTCTTTAAGGGTTAACCCTGCGGCTAGCTTCGTGAGATTTTTTAGGGGAGAAAACTTAGTGATTATAAACAAAACCCCCACGCCGTACGACGAGTTTGCTTCGCTTATAATAAGAGAGCCGATAGATAAAGTTTTGGCTTTGGCAACAGATTAAAATATATCAGAATAAAAAATAAACGGCGTTTCGTTTGAAACGCCGAGTTTTTTTGTTTTTCGCTAGGCAAGTATTGCAACCGATATACTGCAATAGAGCATTAAAGAAAGTGCGTCTACTATAGTAGTTATAAACGGGCTTGCAACAACGGCAGGGTCTAGCTTTATCTTTTTTGCTATTATCGGAAGCAGACAACCGACTAGTTTTGCTATTATTACCGTTAGCGATAAAGATATAGAAACAACTAAGCATCTAATCGCCGTGTAGTCCGCATATCCGAAAAGTAAATTATCTAAAAGCATTAACTTTCCAAAGCAAACAACGCCAAGGGTCAAAGCAAGCAAAACGGACACTCTTATTTCTTTCCAAAGCACCTTTAACACGTCTTTCGTTTCAAGTTCGCCAAGGGCGAGAGAACGGATTACCGTAACGGACGCTTGACTTCCTGCGTTTCCGCCTGTATCCATAAGCATAGGCACGCAAGCGAAAAGAACGGGGGAGATAGCGTTTAACGAACTTTCGTATTTATTTATAATAAGTCCGGTAAACGTTGCGGAAACCATAAGCACTAAAAGCCAAGGTATTCTTATGCACCAAATTTTGCCTACGGATTGATTTAAATATGGTTTTTCCGTAGGAACCATAGCCGCCATTTTTTGAATATCTTCGGTTGCTTCTTCTTGTAAAACGTCTACTGCGTCGTCTACCGTAACGATACCTACTAAGCAACCTTCTTTATCGATTACGGGAAGGGCAAGGTAGTCGTAGTTAGAAAGTTTTATTGCAACTTGTTCTTTATCTTCCAACGTTTCCGTCGTAACGACGTTTACGTCCATTATATTTTCTATAAGTTCTTTTTTGTCCGCAAGCAATAAGTCTTTTGCCGTGACAACGCCGATAAGGTGTTTCTTTTTATCCGTAACATAGCAGGTATAAATCGTTTCTTTATTTACTCCGGTTTTTCTAATGCGCTCCAATGCGTCTTCCACCGTCATACTCTGCGTAAGCGAAACAAATTCCGTAGTCATTATGCTTCCTGCGGAATCTTCAGGGTATTCAAGCAGTTCGTTTATTTGTTTTCTGTTTTGTGGGTCGGAGTTTTTTAGTATACGCTTAACCACGTTTGCCGGCATTTCTTCTATGATATCAACGGTATCGTCTAAAAACATATCGTCTATCACGGCTTTAAGTTCTTTATCCGTAAATGCTTTTACAAGTTCTTCTTTCGTGTCAGAATCTAGTTCTACAAAAACGTCGCTGGCGAGTTCTTTGGGAAGCAATCTAAAAAATACGATAAGTTCTTTGTCGTCTAAATTATTCTCTATAAACTCTGCGATATCGAACGGCTGCATATCAAGCGCCGTCATACGCAAATCCGCAAACTTTCTGTTTTCAAAACAAAAAGCAAGCTTTTCAAACATATTTTCTAATTCTTCCGTCATAGTGCACTCTCCTTTTCGGCAAACAAAAAGCCTACCGACGATTCGGCAGGCATTATTCTCGTAAAAAGGATTCGCCTTTTTGTAAGGCGGATACAACCATACGGGCTTTAGCATCATAGGGCTGTGTAATTGCGTTAGGTTAAGCCTTGCTTTCGACAAAACCTTTTAACCCTCTCATGGTGTCTCCACCACTCTGCGGTAGCAATCCGTATCCCTATGGTAGCCTTACCTACCGGACTATCAAATTACAATAAAAATTTTACTCTCTTAACACGCGGTTGTCAACAATATTCGTAATAAATTTTTATTTTATTCTTCCGTTTCTCCGTCCTCGCAAGAATAGGCGATTTCAGGATTGGTTTTTATCAATAAAGATATAAAATCGTCATACTCTGCGGGGGATATCAATATCACGGTAAATTTTCCGCCTTTTAGGTACAAAACCAGTTTATTCGTTTTTTTGAAACGAACGACTCCCGAAACGTTTTTTAATTCTATTCTAGAATATACTATTCCGAAATGAGAAATTAAGTTCTTTTCGTCTATCGTGTAGCAGCCGTAAAAACAAATTCCGAGAGCAAGAACCGCCAAAAACAAAGATATTATTACGGTTAAAGAATATAAAACCGCTTTTGTTGTGCTTACTTTAATAAAAAACGCAATGTTATAAACGTTCCAAACAACGCTTGCAATAGAAAGGACTATAACCAAAGAGATAAGCACCCATATAAGTGCAGAATAATTAAACTTAAACTTTTTCATTTTTTTCACCTTAAGGTTATTGTATTATAAAAGGAAATAAAAATCAACGGAGATTTTAATATTTTATGGCGAAACGCAACTTTCGCGCTTGCAAAAAAACGGCGATTAATATATAATAAAAAGACCTAACGTAAAACTCGCAAAAAGAGAGGTATTATATGATAAAACTTATAAACAAAGGCGTTTATTACCGCGGCGGCAAATTAGAAAAGGCTAAATCGCCCGATAAAGAAGCGCAAAAAGGAACTATTGCATACAATATTTTGGCGGCTCACAATATTTCCGGAGACGATAAAAAACTAAATTTAAAGTTTGACGAAATAACTTCCCACGATATTACCTACGTGGGTATAATACAAACGGCAAAGGCATCGGGATTAGAAAAATTCCCTATCCCGTATACCCTTACCAACTGCCACAACTCGTTATGTGCGGTAGGCGGAACTATCAACGAAGACGACCACGTTTTCGGGCTTTCCGCCGCTAAAAAATACGGCGGTGCATTCGTTCCGCCACACCTTGCGGTAATTCACCAGTATATGAGAGAAGTGCGTGCATATTCGGGCGCAATGATTTTGGGTTCTGACAGCCACACTAGATACGGCGCTTTGGGAACTATGGCGATAGGCGAAGGCGGTCCTGAACTTGTAAAACAACTTTTAGGAAAGACATACGACGTGGATATGCCGGAAATAGTTGCGGTTTATCTAAAAGGCAAGTTAAGAAAGGGGGTAGGCCCGCACGACGTTGCCTTGGCGCTTGTTAAAGCAACGTTTAAGTCCGGTTTTGTTAAAAACAAAATTTTAGAGTTTATCGGCGGCGGCATAAACGGGCTTTCTATGGAAACTCGCCACGGAATAGACGTTATGACAACCGAAACCACGTGCCTTTCTTCCGTTTGGGAAACGGACGAAAAAACAAGAGAATATTTGGCTTTGCACGGTAGAGAAAACGCTTATAAAAAACTTTCTCCGAAAGAAGGTGCGTATTACAACAAGGCTATAGTTATAAATTTAAGCAAGGTAGAGCCGATGATTGCTCTTCCTTTCCACCCGTCTAACGCATACACCATAAAAGAGTTTTTATCTCGCCCCTATGAACTTTTGAAAGAGTGCGAAGAAGCGGGCAAAAAACTTTTGCCCGAAGGTAAAGGAGAATTTAAACTTACCGATAAAATTAAGGACGGTAAAGTTTACGTTGAACAAGGCGTTATAGCCGGCTGTGCGGGCGGAATGTACGAAAATATTGCTGAAGCATCTGATATTTTGGGCGATTCGCCAATAAACAACAACGACTTTACGTTAGACGTTTATCCGTCTAGTCAACCCGTTTATAAGGGACTTGTAGAAAACGGTTATGCGGCAAAACTTATGGTGAATGGCGCTGTAATGAAAACTGCGTTTTGCGGGCCGTGTTTCGGTGCGGGAGACGTTCCGCAAAACAACGGGCTTTCTATAAGACATACCACTAGAAACTTTGAAAGCAGAGAGGGAAGCAAGCCTTCTAACGGACAACTTTCCGCCGTTGCACTTATGGATGCAAGAAGTATTGCCGCAACGGCAAAGTGTGGCGGTGCGATTACTTCCGCTATGGACTTAGAATACAAAAAGAAAATTAAAAAATACCGTTACGATAATAAAATTTATCAAGCGAGAGTGTTTAACGTCGTAGGCAACGGAGATAAAGAAAAGAATTTGGTTTACGGACCGAATATTGCCGACTGGCCTAAGATGGAAGAATTGAAGGACAATTTATTGCTTAAAGTGGTATCCGTTCTAAACGACCCCGTGACCACTACGGACGAGCTTATTCCTTCCGGAGAAACTTCATCTTACAGATCTAATCCGCTAAAACTTGCCGAGTTTGCTCTTTCCAGAAAAGACCCGAACTACGTTGCAAGGGCGAAAGCCGTAAAAACGGAAGGCTTCCCGAGTTCTTTGGGGCTTAAAGAAGAAAATACTTCTTACGGAAGCGTTGTTTGTTCTATAAAACCCGGCGACGGTTCTGCAAGAGAACAAGCGGCGTCTTGCCAAAGGGTTTTGGGCGGCGTTGCAAACGTTGCAAAAGAATACGCTACGAAGCGTTATCGCAGCAATCTTATTAACTGGGGAATGATACCGTTCTTAGCGGATAAAAACGACTTTGCCGTAGGCGAATATATTTACGTGGAAAACGTAAAACAAGGCTTGATAGACGGCGCAAAAGAATTTAAAGCCGTTGTATATGGCAAAGAGAAAAGAAACGTTATATTAAAATTAGATCCGCTTACCGAAGCAGAGAAAAAGATTATCTTAAAAGGTTGCTTAATCAACTATTATAAAGGTTAAAGCGCAATAAAAATAAAAAGCCCGCTTATGCAAGCGGGCTTTTTACGTGCCTTTTTATTTTAATTTTTGTTGTCTTTGCCAAAAACTCATAACGAAAGAGTGTGGCAAAATCTTTGCTAAAAATGCTTGGAATCTTGCAACGAATCCGAATTTAGATACGTCTTTTTTCTTTTTAGCGTCTTTTATCGCTCTTCCTACTATTTTATCTGTGTCGTACATGGCGGTGTATTTTTTTACTACGTTTTGTTCGCCTACGGCACGGCTAAAAAATTCTGTTTTAGTCCAAAACGGGCAAACCGCAGTGACGGAAATACCGTGTTTTTTCAGTTCTCTGTTAAGCCCGCGAGAAAAACTTAAAACAAATGCTTTGGTCGCCGCATAAACGTTTATATACGGTATAGGCTGAAAAGCCGCAACTGAAGCGATGTTTATTATTTTAGAATTTTTGCTCATATACGGTAAAGAAAGTTGGCAGGTGTAAAGAACGGCTTTACAGTTTAGGTCTACCATATTTAGGTTTACTTCTAAATCGGTTGCGGAAGTTTCGCAAAACTTGCCGTATCCGCTGCAATTTATCAACAATTTAATTTCCGGATTGACTTCTTTTAGTAGGGTCAAGTATTTTTCTTTAGAGTTTGAATCCGTTAAGTCCCAGTCTAAAATTCTGCATTTATAGGGGAGGGTGGCGCTTAATTCTTCTAAACGGTCCTTTCGCCTTGCGATAAGCCAAAGTTCGTCGTATTCTCCCAGTTCGTTTATTCTTTCGCAAAACCTTTTTCCCATACCGCTGCTCGCTCCGGTAATTACGGCAACTTTCATATTTGTTATCTCCTTAATTTACTAAAAAAATTATAAGATATAAAAAACTCGTTGTCAACAACGCTTTTTGTTTTTGTATGCGAGTTTTTTATTCCGTTGTGTTTTTTGGCTTAACAAGGTTCGGTATTTAAGCGTTTTAATCGGCATAAGATATTTCGTAAAGGAGAGATTATGAATTTTTTTGACAGTATTTTAGAAGTGTTCGGACTAGACGGGGTAAAAGACGAATGTCTTTTTAAAAGCGTGATGATAGGCGATAAAGCGGTTTATTTAGAAAACGTTTGCGGAATTGCTCATTACACTCAAAAAGAAATTATGGTAAACCTTAAAAAAGGGGGAATAATAGTGCGCGGAGAGGGGCTTGAAGTAAAAAAATATTGTGCGGGAGATTTGGCGATTTGCGGAAAAATAAAGGGAATAGAAAAAATATAAGCGGGGTTTATTCTTGCTTTTTGTTAAAAGGGCTTAATCAAGACAGATTTATAAATTCTCTCCAAAAAAACGGTGTTCGGCTGTACGATATAAAGAAAATAAACGAAAAAAGTTTGCGTTTTAAGGTAAACGGCAAGGACGACGAAAAAGTTTTTGCAATTAACAAAGATGTGTGGTATAATGCCTATGATATAAAAAAAACGGGCGAACGTGGGCTTTTATATCCCGTGCTGTACGCCTTGCGAAATTGCGGCGTGATAGCTGGCAGCCTGCTTTTTGTTGCGTTTAGTCTTTGTTTTAACGACGTGATTTGCGATTTTTCTTTTAACGGAACGGGCAGCGTTTATAAAAGGGAACTTACGGAGTACTTAAACGGCAAAGGGATAAAAAAATATTCCAGATTTTCAGACTTTAATTTAGAAGAACTGGAAGATCAAATTTTATCCGATAACGAGTTTTTGTCTTTCGTTGGGTGCAGTAAAAACGGAAACAGGTTGGTTGTGTACTGCAATTTATCCAAAGAAGCACCCAAAGCCCTTACAGGAAACGCTACGGCACTTGTTTGCGACGTTGACGGGGAGATTGAAAGTTTAAAAGTTTACCGCGGTACGGCGATTGTAAACGTAGGCGATAAAGTAAGCAAAGGCGCCGTTTTGGTTGCGGGGTATGCCGAAATAAAAGAGCAAACCGTGGCGGTAAACGTTATCGCAAGCGCAACCGTTTTATATCATAGAGAATTCGTTTATTATTCTCAACGTTCGGGGCAAGAAGAAAACGCACTGCTTTTTGCAAAAGAAAAGGCGGGAGACGTGGAAGAAAAGGATTGTTCCGTGGTTTGTGAACAAGAAAACGGAAATTACGTTTACCGTGTAAATATGACCGTACGTAGAGTTTTAATCGTCGGTTAAAAGGATAGATATGGCAAAATCGTTAAAATCGGAAAAACAACTTATTTGGTCTGCAAAAGACAAAAAAAGCAACGTTCTTGTATATATTGTGAACGCTGTAATTATTGCGGGGCTTTTTGTGCTTGCGGCATATACAAACGGACTAAGCGGCGGAAAGGGACTTGCGGAATATTTTCAAAATTACCATAAACCGCTAGGCTATTTGGTATTGATAGCCTTGTTTGTGACCGTGATGGCGCTTTACTTTTATAATGAAGATCGCAACTTTATGAAAAGCGCATCTAATTCGGAAATGTTGTTTTTGGTGATGGAACTTTCGCTTGTTATATGCTATGCTTTGGGCGAATACGTTAACGTGCATTTGCGGCCGCTTGTGTTGCCTGCGCTTATAGTTATGTTTTTGGGAACAAGAAGAAGTGCGGTTTTCGTAAACGTTATTTTTTCTTTTTTAATGTTTCAACTAGACGTTTTTATGGGAAAATTAAAGGGCATCACTTTGTTTTCTTCTTTGTTTATCGGGCTTACGGGCGGAACGGTTACGATATTTTTTATAAGCAAAATATACTCTAGATTCAGATTGATATTAAACAGTTTACTGATATCTTTGCCGGCTATAATTTGCACGGTAGTAGTTCATTTGGTAGACGGGTTTGATAACTTTTTTCCGGACCTTATTTGTTGCGTTTGTTCCGGACCCGCAGCTGTAATGATTTTTTTGATAATATTGCCTACGATAGAAACGCTTTTCAAGAGATTGTCTTGCTTTAATTTGGCAGAACTTACGGACCACAATTCAAAGCTTATAAAAAGACTTATAAAAGAAGCTCCCGGAACGTTTAATCACTCCATAGTGGTGTCTAACATAGCGGAAGCGTGTGCAACCGCCATAGAAGAGGACGCTTTGCTTGCAAGAACCTGCGCTTATTATCACGATATAGGAAAACTCCGTCGTCCGGAATTTTTTAGTGAAAATCAATCGGACGGAGTTAACCCTCACGACGAATTGACGCCAGAACTTTCTACAAACATAATAAGGGCGCACACGCAAGACGGGTATAATTTAGTGTTAAAAAACCGTTTGCCTAAAGAGATTGCAGACGTTTGTTTGCAACATCACGGCACAATGCCTATATTGTATTTTTATCATAAAGCGCAAAAGTTTACGGACGGAGAAGTAGATATAAATCAATATTGCTATGCCGGACCTAAACCTCAAACAAAGATTGCCGCAATAATAATGATTGCGGACGGGTGCGAAGCGGCTTCCAGAACTATTAAGGACCGTTCCAGAGAAAACGTTAGCGAAATGGTTAGAAAAATCGTTAACGACAGAATGGAATTAGGTCAATTTGACGAGTGCGAAATAACCATAAAAGAACTTAACGTGATTATACATACGGTTGTAAACAATCTTACGGGTATATATCATAGCAGGGTAAAATATCCAAAGGTGAGTTTAAACGGTGTAAAAGAAGAAAAGGAAGACTAAAATGGCAAAGCTTTATATAGATGCGTATTCTTCGGAGTTGAATGTAAAAAAAATAGCGGCGGCGGTAGTTAAAACGTTGGGGCAAAAAGCAAGGTTAAAAGCCGAACTTATAAGTATGCAAGCGGAAGAGATGCAAAAACTCAACAGGGAAAGCCGCGGCGTAGATAAGGTCACGGACGTTTTGTCTTTTCCATCTTTAGACGGAATAAGGGGAAAAGTGCTTTGCGCAAAGGATTATCCCGAACTTATAGACGAAAAAAGGCTTTTTATCGGTTCTATCGTTTTATGTGAAGAAAAAATAAAAGAACAGGCTATAGAGTACGGGCACAGCGAAGAGAGAGAAGCGGTATATCTCATCGTGCACGGACTTATGCACTTGTTCGGATACGATCACGAAACGGAAGAAGATAAAAAACAGATGAGAGAAAAAGAGAAAAAAGCACTTGCATATTTGGGGATAAAAGAATGAAAAGCGGGTTTGTTGCAGTAATAGGAAAGGCAAATGCGGGAAAATCTACGCTTATAAACGTTTTGGTCGGCGAAAAGGTTGCTATAGTTTCGCCAAAACCGCAAACCACTAGAGACAGAATTATGGGAATATATAATTCTGAAAAATCTCAAATAGCGTTTGTGGATACTCCCGGATTTTATAAGGCGGACAATCTTTTAAATTCGGTAATGCAAAAAACTTCTTTCGATGCGGCAAAGGACGAAGACGTTATACTTTTCGTTTTAGATTCTCACAACGGAATAGCTGAAGCGGAGAAAAAACTTGTAGAAAAATTTGCAAAGGCCGGCAAGCCTTTTATTTTGGCGTTAACAAAAACGGATATTACCAACGAAAATTTGTTAATTTCGGTAATTAAAGATTTCGGCTCTTGTAATTTCGACATCGTACCCGTTTCTGCTAGAAAGGGAAAAAACGTTAAAGAACTGTTAAAAGTTATAGAAAGCAAACTTCCCGAAGGCGATAAACTTTTTGATGAGGACGTTATTTCCGACCGTTCAGAAAGATTTATGCTTTCCGAAATAATGAGAGAAAAGATTTTGCTAAAATTCGACAAGGAAATTCCACACGGAATTGCGATAATAATAAACGAATTTTCTCAAAGAGAAGATAATAAAACGGTAGACGTAAACTTAGATATTATTTGCGAAAAACCCAACCATAAGGCGATTTTGATAGGAAAAGGCGGAAAGGCTATTAAAGAAGTTTCTTCTTTCGCCCGCCAAGATATGGAAAAATTTTTGGGCAAAAAGGTGTTTTTAACCACTTACGTTCGCGTTAAAGAAGATTGGCGAAACAGTGCGGGGCTTATTAGAGAGTACGGATACGGGCAAGAAAACGAATAGTTAATATTTAAATTTCTCATACTACCTAAAAAGGGGGAAAGTATGGGGTATAAAAAGGACGGATTCGATTTTAACGACCCTGCCGATTCGGCGTGGGAACTGTTTGAAAAAACCGGAAAAATATCTTACTATTTGCTTTATAAAAAACTTACGGAAAAGTAAAAAGATGGAAGAAAAATTAAGCGGAATTGTTCTAGGCGGAATATCATACGGCGAAAGCGATAAGATTTTAAAAATATTCACGCTTGAAAAAGGTACGGTTTCCGCACGCATAAAAGGTGTAAAAAAGGCAGGGGCGAAACTAAAGTTCGCTTCCGAGCCTTTTTGTTTTGCAGAATTTGTGTTTTCTTGTTCGGCAAATAAAAGAACGGTGATAGGCGCAAGTTTGATAGACAGTTTTTATCCTATAAGAGAAGATATAAAAAGGTATTTTGCAGGCGGGGCAATTTTGGAATTTATCAAAAAGTTTTTTAAGGAAGAAATAGTTTCTCAAGAAACTTTTTTAATTATGACGGAAGCGTTAAAAGATTTGGCGTACGCAAAACAAGCCGCGGCGAAAACTCTTGCAGAATTTTTAATCAGAGGGTTGGAATTTGCAGGATTTGGGCTTAATCTTTCGGGGTGCAGAGAGTGCGGAGAAGAACTTAAAGGAAGAGTTTATTTCGATGCGAGTTCGGGTGGCTTTTTGTGCGCGGACTGTTTTTCGGGGATCGGAAGAGAGATAAATCCTAAAACGTATTTTGCATTGAAGGCTATTGTTTTAGGAGAAGAAGTAGAAAGTGAATTTGCCGTGAAAGCACTTAAACTTTTAGAATATTATCTTTTATATAAAACGAACGAAAGCTTAAAATCTCTTTCGGAACTGATAAAATTAGAAGGTTAATTTTTAACTTTGATTAAATTTACGGCGTAAAAACAGAAAAATGCCAAATAAATTTATACAAAGTTTGATAAACGGTTGAAAAAAAAGGAAAGATAGTGTAAAATAGAACGGTAAAAGCTCCCGAAAGGGAAAACAAAATAAAAAAATTTTTTTAATCATTTTTGGAGGAAGAATAAGAATGAAATACGTTTACTTATTCAGTGAAGGAAACGCAAAAATGCGTGAAGTCCTCGGCGGAAAGGGTGCAAACCTTGCTGAAATGACCAATATCGGTCTTCCCGTGCCCCAAGGCTTTACTATTTCTACCGAAGCATGTACTAAATATTATGAAGACGGTAGACAAATTAACAAAGAAATTCAAGCGGAGATTATGGAAAACATCGAAAAGCTCGAAAAGATTGCGGGCAAAAAGTTCGGTGATTTAGAAAATCCTCTTCTCGTATCCGTTCGTTCCGGTGCAAGAGCATCTATGCCCGGTATGATGGACACTATTTTGAACTTAGGATTAAACGAAGAAGTCGTAGAAGTAATCGCTAAAAAGTCAGGAAACCCCAGATGGGCGTGGGACTGCTACAGAAGATTTATTCAAATGTATTCCGACGTTGTTATGGAAGTCGGCAAGAAATACTTTGAAGAACTTATCGATAAGATGAAAAAGGAAAAGGGCGTTGAATTCGACGTTGAGTTAACGGCTGACGACCTTAAAGAACTTGCTAGTCAATTTAAGGCTGAATATAAAAAGGCTCTCGGCAAAGACTTCCCGTCTGATCCCAAAGAACAACTTTTCGGTGCTATAAAGGCGGTTTTCCGTTCTTGGGATAACCCCAGAGCAAACATTTACAGAATGGACCACGATATTCCTTATAGCTGGGGTACTGCGGTAAACGTTCAAATGATGGCTTTCGGTAATATGGGTGACGATTGCGGAACGGGTGTTGCGTTTACTCGTAATCCCGCTACCGGCGAAAAGGGACTTATGGGCGAATTCTTAATGAACGCTCAAGGTGAAGACGTTGTTGCAGGCGTTCGTACTCCTATGCCCATTTCTAAAATGGCTGAAGTTCTTCCCGACGTATACAATCAATTCTTAGATATTTGCAAAACTTTGGAAAATCACTACAAAGATATGCAAGATATGGAATTCACTATAGAAAAAGGCAAACTCTATATGCTTCAAACCAGAAACGGTAAGAGAACCGCTGCCGCAGCTATAAGAATCGCTTGCGATCTTATAGACGAGGGTATGATTACCGAAGAAGAAGCTCTTTTACAAATAGATGCAAAAACTCTAGACATGTTGTTGCACCCCACCTTCGATGCAAAGGCACTTAAAGATGCAGACAAGCAAAACGTTGTGGGAAAAGGTATTGCTGCTTCTCCCGGAGCTGCTGCAGGTACTATCGTGTTTACTCCTGAAGATGCCGTTGAACAAGGCAAAGCAGGTAAGAAAGTAATTTTGGTTCGTTTAGAAACCTCTCCCGAAGATATCGAAGGAATGAAATACGCTCAAGGTATTTTGACCGTTCGCGGCGGACAAACTTCTCACGCAGCGGTTGTTGCTCGTGGAATGGGTACCTGCTGTGTATCCGGTTGCGGCGACATCAAAATGCACGAAGAAGAAAAATATTTTGAACTTGCAGGAAAGATCTTCCGTGAAGGCGATCAACTTTCTTTAGACGGTTCAACCGGCAGCATATACGACGTTGCTATAAAAACCGTTCCTGCAGATCCCAACAGCGGATATTTCGGAAGAATTATGAAACTTGCGGATAAGTATAAAGCGTTGGGCGTTCGTACCAATGCTGATACGCCGGACGATGCAAAGCGTGCTGCCGAATTAGGAGCGCAAGGTATCGGTCTTTGCCGTACAGAACATATGTTCTTCGGACCCGGTAGAATAGAAAAGTTCCGTGAAATGATTTGTTCCGAAACCGTTGAAGAAAGAGAAGAAGCACTCGATAAGATAGAACCGATGCAACAAGCGGACTTTGAAGGACTTATGGAAGCACTTAAAGGTCAACCTGTAACCATAAGATTCTTAGATCCCCCGCTACATGAATTTGTTCCCACTATCGATTCCGATATAGAACTTTTAGCAAAAGCAAAGGGTAAATCCGTTGCGGAAATAAAGATGCTTTGTGCTTCTTTACACGAATTTAACCCCATGATGGGACACCGTGGATGCCGTTTGGCAGTCACCTATCCCGAAATTGCAGTAATGCAAACCAAGGCGGTAATAAAGGCGGCAATTGCAGTTTCTAAACGTCACCCCGACTGGAACGTTGTTCCTGAAATAATGATCCCGTTGGTTGGAGAGGCAAAAGAACTTGCATTCTGCAAAAAGACCGTTGTTGAAACGGCGGATGCTGTTATTAAAGAAGCGGGCGTTGATTTAAAGTACGAAGTAGGTACTATGATAGAAATCCCCAGAGCGGCTTTAACTGCAGACGAAATTGCTAAAGAAGCTGAATTCTTCTGCTTTGGTACTAACGACTTAACGCAAATGACGTTTGGTTTCTCTCGTGACGATGCAAGCAAATTCTTACCTTCTTACTACGGCGCAAAGATTTACGAATCCGATCCGTTTGCAAGATTAGATACCACCGGCGTTGGCAAGCTTATGGATATGGCTGTAAAAATGGGTAAATCCGTTCGCAAAGATATCCACTGCGGTATTTGCGGCGAACACGGCGGCGATCCTTCTTCTATAGAATTCTGCCACGACATAGGGTTAGATTACGTTTCTTGTTCTCCCTTCCGTGTTCCGATTGCACGTTTGGCTGCAGCACAAGCGAATATCCGTAATCCGAGGAAGTAAGAAATAAGATTTATTTTTTTAATCTAGTGAGACATATTTGGACATAATATAGTGTTGTAGAGCCTGTATTTTTGGATACAGGCTCTACTTTTTATGTTTTACACAAAATGATAGAGTTATATTAAAATGCAACGGAGCAACTAGAATGCGTACGGAAAACGTGGGCAAATACTGTTTTATTATGGTAGAAATATTAAAAGAGTATAAAGTATAACAAACAATTTGGCATTAAAAGTTTTTGTTCGGTACTTTTATTATGATGAAATATAGAAAATAAATAATAAATAAAAGGCGATTTTTAATTTTTGCTATTGACAAGCGTATAAAAAATTTATTATAATAAACAAAGGAAACGAAAAAGAGAGAAGTTTGGCGAAAAGAAGCCGGATAGCACGCGGACGGATTTAGGAGAGAGTAAATGCGGGTAATCAACGAGAACCTTCACGAAAAAAGAAAAGTCGAAATAATGGAGAAGTGTTTTGAGTGCTATGCGGAATACGGGCTAAACAACGTGGGCATAAAAGGGCTTGGGAAGTACTGCAATATGGCTTCCGGTGTGATCTACAATTACTTTGAAAGCTTAGACGACTTGATTATACAGGCAACCGAACACTGTATGAGCAAAGTAGAAGACGATTTTATGGCAAAAGCGCCGGTAGACGTGTATGCGCTTGAAAGGTTTATTGACGAAGTGCCCTATTGGACGAAAGAAAATCACGGCAAAAAATATCGCCTTATGTATCAAGTTTACACTAACCCCAAATATATGGAGTACGGGAAAAAATTCTTTGAAGGTGTAAACGTTAGATATACCGAATACGCAAAACGCCTTGAACCTAAGTTAGGTATTTCTTATACCGTTATAGTGTCTTTTATATTTATACTTATTCGTGCGTGCGTTCACTACGCAATGTTTGACGACGAATACTATTTAAAAGCACAAATATCCGTTTTGAAAACATCTTTAAAAATCTTTATAGAGCAAGCGCAAAAAAACAAAAAGTTTTAACTAAAAAAAGAAAATATAGGAATATATTTTTTTTGTCCGCCTAAATGATTGATTGATTACTTATTTAGGTATTTACAAACGGCGTTTTATGTGTTAAAATTAGTTTATAAGCAAACTGTTATCTTATGAAAGTAAAGAAGTAAATTTTTTTAAATACAAATATGATTGATTGATTGTTTATTGTTGTGTCTGCGATTTTATAGAAAATCGGGCGGGAAGACAAAAATTAAGTGTAGAAATAAATTTTGAAAAAATATATAAGGGGCAAGGATGCGGTTAATGCGGCAAGCATTTTAACGAATAAGGAAAGAAAATTACCGATTTAACTATCAACGTAAAAGGGTTATCCGTCGGTGTGATAGAGAAAATGGTAATTGGCGGGGTGTGAGTGGTAGGGATAGGGTGTTTGTCTTTTTGTGGTTCGGAATAAAGCAACTTATTGCTCCGCATTGGTAGCGGTGTTAAAAAATTCTTTTACGGTTATTGCTTTTGCAACAAAAATGTATTTTTAAAATGTAATACAGGGTCTGTGCTTACGGTGCAGGTCAAGGGGGATAGGCGAAAAGCGGTCGATTTGGTTCGACCGCTTTTCTGTTTTACTGCGTATAAAAATAAAAAATCGTTAATCTTAAAATGAAAGATTGACAAGGATGTTCGCTATAAGATATAATCAAAATTGCTAAAAAATATTTAATCATCAAGGAGAATACGGCTATTTTTTACAGAAGCAAAAAAACGGCAAAGACCGTGTCTAGTCATATATTCCCGCCGTGGGGTAAATTTGACGCATAGAACTATGCGCTTTTTTACTTTTAAAATTTTATTCATAAGGAAAAATATATGTATTTTGTTTTTGCTTTGGTTGCTCTTTTTGCATGGAGCGGCTCTGACTTGTTCTCTAAATTAGGTACTTCGCAAAAGGATAAAAACAGCCACTGGCACGTGATATTTGCGGTTGGCGCTATAATGGGTATACATGCGGTGATTTGTATTGTTTCCAGTTTGTTTTTGCCTGAACTTCCAGAAAATCCGGAATGGTGGAGAGGTATAATATACACCGATTTTAAGCCAATAGATTTTATTAGATATTTACCCGTAGCGTTTATTTATCTTGCCGCTATGGTTGTTGGATACGTTGGACTAAGATATATAGAACTATCCGTTTCTTCACCCATATGCAATTCTTCCGGCTCGCTTGCGTTGGTTATATGCTTGATATTCGGCTTTGCTTCTTTAAACGCGTGGTCTATCGTAGGCGTAGCTTTGGTGACGGTTGGTATAGTTGTGCTAGGGATAGTAGAATACAGAGAAAGTGACGAAGTTAAACTTGCCCGTCAAGACAAATCCAGTTTTAAGTATACAAAAAGTTTGTGGGCTATTCTTATCCCCGTGATATATTTGTTGTTAGATGCGTTGGGAACGGTTGGAGATCAGTTAATTTCTGAACTTGAATTGTTCGATATGAGCGAATACGCTTCAAACACCGCATTTGAATTTACTTCTCTTTGTTTTGCACTGTTTGCGTTTATCTACGTAAAGTTTATTAAAAAAGAAAAGTTTTTTAGTTTCGGCGTAAACGCAGGAGAAGACAAATCGCTTAAAAGAAATTTGATTTTAGGCGGTGCTTGCGAAACGGTAGGGCAAATATTTTATATGGCGGTAATGTTTTCTGATTTTGACGCAGGTATGCCAATGATTTCCGCTTATTGCGTTCTTTCGGTTGTTTGGTCCAGAATATTCTTAAAAGAAAAACTTTCTTTAAAGCATTATGCGGCAATCTTTATAACGTTTGCAGGAATTATTCTTTTAGGAATTTTTTCGCCCGTATAATAAAGCTTTAAGTGGCTTTGAGCCTTAAAGTTTTGTCCGTTGACTTTGCAATTAAAGGGTGATAAATTATTTATAGCAAAGGAGATTATATGAAAGGAATTATTCTAGCCGGGGGATCCGGGACAAGGCTTTACCCGCTTACAAGAGTGACAAGTAAACAACTTTTGCCTATATACGATAAACCTATGATTTATTATCCGCTTTCCGTTTTGATGAATTCGGGAATAAACGATATACTTATTATATCCACGCCGCAAGATACGCCTAGGTTTCAAAGTTTGTTGGGAAACGGAAAGGAGCTTGGCATAAACTTATCTTATGCGGTGCAACCTTCTCCGGACGGGCTTGCGCAGGCGTTTATAATAGGAGAGGAGTTTATAGGCAACGATAGCGTTGCAATGGTTTTGGGGGATAATATCTTTGCCGGTCATGGTCTAAAAAAACGTTTGCGTGCAGCGGTGGAATGTGCAAATCAAGGAAAGGCAACTATTTTCGGATATTACGTAGACGATCCGGAAAGGTTTGGAATAGTGGAGTTTGATAAAACGGGCAAAGCGGTTTCTATAGAAGAAAAACCGCAAAATCCAAAGAGTAATTATTGCGTCACGGGATTGTACTTTTACGATAACAGAGTAGTTGAATACGCTAAACAAATGAAGCCCTCTAAACGCGGAGAGTTAGAGATTACCGACCTTAACAGAAAGTATTTAGAACAAGGAGACTTAAAAGTAGAACTTTTAGGGCAAGGGTTTACTTGGCTAGATACAGGCACTCACGAAAGTTTGGTTGAGGCGACTAATTTTGTTAAAACCGTAGAAACTCATCAACACAGAAAAATAGGTTGTATAGAAGAAATTGCATATCTAAACGGATGGATTACCAAAGAGCAGTTGCTTGCTTTATACGAACCGCTTAAAAAGAACGAATACGGGCAGTATTTAAAAGATATAATAGACGGAAAATATATAGACGGCTTGTATTAAAATAAACAATCAAACAACCCGACGGGAAACAAACCGTCGGGTTTTTCATAATATATGGTTATGAGAAATCTTGCCGTAATAAACTTAAATACCATAAAACAGAACGCCAAAAAAGTAAAAGCCGAACTGCCCAAAAAAACGCTTTTTTGCGGAGTGGTAAAAGCCGATGCTTACGGACACGGCGGTGTTGAAGTTGCAAGCTGTTTATACGGTATATGCGATTGTTTTGCCGTAGCGATAGTGGAAGAAGGGATTGAACTTAGGCTTGGCGGAATAGATAAAGAAATTTTAGTGCTTGTTCCCGCCGAAAAAAAAGAATTAAAAAGAGCATTGTTTTATAGGCTTACGCTTACGGTAGACGGAATGAAAGCGTTAAAAGAAATTAACGCCGCCGCAAGTGAGCAAAAAACGGTGGCAAGGGTCCACGTTGCGTATAATACGGGTATGAACAGAATAGGCGTGGACGGAATAGAAGAATTGACGGCGCTTTTAGAATATTCTAAAAAATGCAAAAACGTTAAAATAACCGGTTTTTTCTCTCATTTAGGCTGTCCGCAAAATCAAGAAGTCTTAAATTGTGCACTGAATAAGTTTTTGCTTGCAAATAAGATTATTAAAGGTTATAATAATAAAGTAATAAGCCATATATCCGCAAGCGGCGGCTACTTAAAGGGCGTTTACTTAGATATGGTAAGAATAGGAATTCTTTTATACGGGTATAAGCCGTTTGAAAGCGATAAGGTTATCGTAAATCCCGCAATGAAGGTTTATTCAAGAACAGTTAAAAGGCGGATTTTAACCCCTTTAGACAGGTGTATGTACGGGGATTTGCGTATGGAAAACAAAATCGCCGTTTCTATAGTAAGGGTAGGTTATGCGGACGGTTTGCCCAGAAATGCCGTTTTTGGGCAAATAAACGACAGATGTATGGACTTAACCGCACTAAAAGGTATAAAACGCAAAAGGGTTTGTGTAATGAACGATGCGGAAAAAACAGCAAAACAATACGGCACGATAAGTTATGAAATACTGACAAAGGCTAGTCTTCGTGCGGAGAAAAAATACATAAGGTAAAAAATATGTGGTCTTACGTTAAAAACATTTTATTAGGATTTATATATCTGTTTCTTGCGGATATGGTCGGGCTAGTCGTGACTTTTCTAGATAGTGTTGCGGCGGAGTTTGCGTTGTGTTTGATTAGTGCGGGCTTTTTTTGCTTCGTTATGTGGTTTAACCTTTATAAAGAAGGCGAAGCCGCAATGAACACTAGGTATTCTAACGATTTAGAAAGGGAATATATGGTAAGAACTGGTTTTGTTCGCCCGCTAAAAACGCACGAAGAGTACAAGCCGTGGAAAGGGTTTGTTATGGGGCTTATAGTATGCGCTCCGCTTATTGTTTGTATGATAATACACCTAATTTTGGGACTTGCCGTAGGAACGGAATATAACGGCGGCGGCGTTGTTGCCGGATTGTTATACGTTTGTTTTTATCAACTTTTCGCCGTGTTTGCAGTAAACGTTGGCGGTGTTGTAAAAGCGTTACCTTGGGGTGGATATTTTGCCCTTTTATACGTAGTCCCCGTTATTTTGGTAGTGATGGGCGCATCTTATATTTTAGGTGGCAAAAAAGCCGAAAAGCAACGTGAATTGATAAAAGAAAGGCATAAAGAAATACACGGAGAATAATTTTGCGAGTCGTTGGCGGAAAATATAAAGGAAGAGTTTTGTGCGGTTTTGAAGGAAACGATATAAGACCTACTTCCGATATGGTGAGAGAGAGTCTGTTTAATATTTTGCAATTCAAAATTCCCGATTGCGAATTTTTAGATTTGTTTTGCGGAACGGGCGCTATGGGCATAGAAGCGGCGTCTAGAGGGGCTAAAAAGGTAGTATTAAACGATCTGTCTAAAAAAAGCCTTGCCGTGGTTAATAAAAATCTATCTAAACTGGGTAATCCGCCGGAAATAGAAGTGAGTAATAAAGACGCAAAGTTGCTTTTAGAAACTACTGCGCAAAAGTTTGACGTGGTGTATATAGATCCGCCGTATAAAGGCGGTTATAATACTGTTTCCGTTTCCGGAGCAAAACAGGTGCTTAAAGATAACGGGATAATTATTTTAGAAAGCGAAGAGCCTTTTAACGATTGTATAGATGGACTTATAAAATTTGACGAAAGGAAGTACGGAAGAGCAAGGCTTACCTTTTTTAAGAGAGAGTGATAATGAAAACTTGTGTTTTTGCGGGGACGTTCGACCCGTTTACAAAAGGGCATAAACAAATAGTAGACAAGGCGTTAACCGTATACGAAAGGGTTGTGATTGTTTTGGGGGTAAACCAACAAAAAACGCCCCTTTTTTCTATGGAAGAAAGAATGAGTTTTATAAACAAAGCCTTTGAGAAAGAGCCTAGAGTAAGCGTCGAGTTTTACGGCGGATATATGATGGATTATATGCGAGAGCACGGATATACCGAATATATACGGGGTATACGCGGAGAATCCGATTTGGCGTACGAAAACGTGATGAAAGAAAATAACAAGAGGCTGAACGGTGCTGTAAATACCGTTTTTATAGAATGTGATAAAGAAGCGGCTAGTATAAGTTCGAGTTTGATAAGAGAAAAACTTTTTTTAGGCGAATCTGTAGAAGAGTTGTTGCCGAGCGATTGTGTTAAAGAGGTTGAATCGGCTTTTAGAAAAAAACCGGTGCAAGCAGAACAGAAATAGAAAAACCTATTATTCCCGATAAAATTTTTGCAAATAAAAATACGGCGGTTTTTACCTTTGCTTTTTTAAGGTATGCCATAGATTGAACAATTACCGAAATTCCTCCGAAACAACATAAAAAAGAGCAAACGGGAAGCGAAAGCGGGTGAGTGGTTAAAGAAATTACGCTTAATCCGCCCGTACATTCAAGTAGCCCTAAAACAATGCCTTTTCCAAGCGTTTCGCTATTAAAAACGAGAGAAAAAAGTTTTGTTGCGGGGGCAAGAAGCCCCGTGGATAAGAGCATTTCTGAAAAGAGCGAAAAAAGGGTTATTATGCCGCAGATTGTCAGCGCACCGTATACGGCGGAAGAAATTCCGTTAAAAAACAAATCGTCTTTTTTTACGGAGTATACGGCGGAAGTGTTTTTAGGAGTATCTTTTTTTTTATAAAAAGAGAATAAAAAGCCCGTAAACAGGGCGGAGAAAAGATTTATTAAAAGAATAAACACCCCTTTAAGTGAGTTTTTTAGCATATTTGCGCCCACGCTGGTTATTAAAAACATCGGAGAACAAGTAGAGCAAAAAGAAGCGCATCTCGTTGCTTCCGCTTCGTTTATAAACTTTTTTTCGTAAAGTTCGCTTATAATTTTCGCTCCTACGGGATAGCCGGAAATTCCGCCTAGCAAAAAAGCGTAAAACGCAGTGCCGCCCGTATTAAACAATCTTTTGGTTAACGGGGAAAGTTTAGAACAGAACTTTTGCGGAAGAGATAACGAAGTAAATATCGCCGTGATAAACAGGTAAGGGAAAACGGACGGAAAAACGGCGGTGGCAAAAAGTTCTACTCCGCCTATAACGGCGTAAGAATATCCTTTACCTACAATTAAAAGCACGCAGAGCGTGATTAAAGCAAAAAAAGTAGCAAATTCGCAAAAATTTTCTTTTAATATTTTCATAATATTACGATAAATATTATTAGCGCTTGAAAAATTTTATGCGGTGTGGTAAAATAAAACCTATGGATTTATTCGATTACGCAAAAGAAGATAATAAAAACGTTCCGCTTGCGGAGCGTATGCGCGCGAAAAATTTAAGAGAGTTTATCGGGCAAAGCCACGTTGTTTCGGAAACTAGTCTTTTATCTAGGGCAATAAAATCGGACAGGCTTGGCAGTTGCATATTTTGGGGACCGCCCGGTTGTGGAAAAACAACGCTTGCAAACGTTATTGCAAATTCCACAAACAATAACTTTGTAAAGTTGAACGCCGTAAGCAGCGGCGTGGCGGACGTTAAAAAGGTGATAGAAGACGCAAAGTCTAACCTAAAACTATATGGCAAAAAAACCTATTTGCTACTTGACGAGTGCCACCGTTTTAATAAGGCGCAAAGTGACAGTTTGCTTCCTGCAATAGAAAAGGGCGAAATAATATTTATAGGTTCTACAACGGAAAATCCGTATGCTTCTATGACGCCGGCAATTGTATCTAGGTGCAGGGTTTTTGAACTTAAAAGACTAAAAGAAGAAGATATTTATTCGGCGTTAAAAAAAGCGGCTACCGATAAAGAAAACGGTCTTGGTAATTACGATTTAACGATAGAAGATCAAGCGTTTAGGCATATAGCAAGGGTTGCCGCAGGCGATTTAAGGGTGGCTTATAACGCGTTAGAACTAGCGGCACTAACCACTTCTCCGGACAAAAACGGTAAAATTATAATCACCTTAAAAGATGCGGAAGAATCTATCCAGCAAAAGGCACTTTCTTACGACGAACAAATGTATTACGATATGTTGTCCGCTTTTTGCAAAAGTTTAAGGGGAAGCGATGCGGACGCAGCGTTATACTATATGCAGCGGTTGATAAAGGGCGGTTGCGATCCGCTTTTGATTGCAAGAAGGCTTGTCGTTCATTCTGCGGAAGACGTGGGTATGGCGGACCCGTATGCGCTTACTATTGCCACCAACGCGCTTGTGGCATTTGAAAAGATAGGCTTGCCGGAAGGGCTTATACCGTTATCGGAAGCAATTATTTACGTGTGTGAAGCGGAAAAATCCAACTCTGTAGTTTTGGCAATGTACGCTGCGGAAGACGATGCCGTTAACGTTAAGGACGACAACGTGCCGCCGCATTTAAAAAATTCCGTTTACGCTTCTAAAGAAGATAAAGATTTATCTAAAAAATATAAATATCCGCACGATTACGGCGGATACGTAGATCAGCAATATTTGCCATCATCTTTAGTGGGAAAGCGGTATTACGTACCCAAAGACAACGGATACGAAAAAACGGTAAAAGAAATAAGAAAAAGAAAAGGAAAAAAGGTTTAGGAAATTCTATATGGACTATGCGTTAAAACTTTCAAAAGAATTTAACATAAGAGCCGATTATTCTAAAAACATAATCGATTTGATAGACGAAGGCAATACGATTCCGTTTATTGCAAGATACCGCAAAGAAATGCACGGTTCTTGCGACGATCAGGTTTTAAGAGAGTTTGCAGACAGGCTTAAATATTTAAGAAACCTAGAAAAAAGAAAAGAAGAGATAGTATCTTCTATCACCGAGCAAGGAAAAATGACGGATGAAATCGCCATTGCTCTTGCAAAAGCCGAAACTATGACGGAGGCGGAAGATATTTACCGCCCGTATAAACAAAAAAGAAAAACCCGTGCAAGCGTTGCTATAGAAAAAGGGCTTCAAGGGCTTGCGGATTTTATTTTGGCGCAAGAAAACGGAAATTTAACGGAAACTGCAGAAAAGTATATCAATCCCGAAAAAGAGATTGAAACCGCAGAACAGGCGATAAAAGGCGCTTTGGATATAATTGCGGAAACCGTTTCCGACAGTGCGGAACTAAGAAAAGCACTCCGTGCTAAATTAAACGAAGAGGGGCAAATATCTTGTAAACTTTTAGAAAACGAAAATTCTAAAACGTACGATATGTACGCAGATTTTTCCGAACTAATTAAAAAGATACCTTCTCACCGTATATTGGCTATAAACCGTGGCGAAAAAGAAGAATGTTTAAAGGTGAATATCGTTTGCGAAGAAGAAAACTTTAAAGAAATTTGCAAGGGGTATTTTGTAAAAGGCAACGGCGAACTTTCAAAGTTGGTTGGCTCTGCTTGTGAAGATGCGTTTGACAGGTTGATTTTCCCCTCTATAGAAAGAGAGGTGAGGAGTGAACTTACCGATAAGGCTAACGAGCAAGCGATAAAGATGTTTGAAGTTAACCTTCGTCCGCTTTTATTGCAACCGCCGCTAAAAGGAAAAGTTATTTTAGGGTTAGACCCTGCTTACAGAACGGGTTGTAAAATAGCGGTAATAGATGCGGAAGGCAACGTTTTAGATACTTCCGTGGTTTATCCCACTCCGCCGCAAAACAAGGTGGAAGAAGCAAAAAAGACCTTGCTTGCGCTAATAAAAAAACACGGTGTTTCAGTTATTTCGATAGGCAACGGAACGGCTAGTAAAGAGTCTGAAATATTTGTTGCTAACCTTATAAAAGAAAGCGGGCTTCCGCTATCCTATGCGGTAGTTAACGAAGCGGGCGCTTCGGTTTACAGTGCGTCTAAATTGGGGGCGGAAGAATTCCCCGAGTACGATGTTTCTTTAAGAAGTGCCGTGTCCATAGCAAGAAGACTTTTAGACCCGCTTGCAGAACTTATTAAAATAGACGTTAAGTCCATAGGGGTAGGGCAGTATCAACACGATATGCCGGAAAAAAGGTTGGAAGAAGTTTTGGGCGGTGTTGTTGAAGATTGCGTAAACAGTGTCGGTGTGGATTTAAATACCGCTTCGCAAAGTCTTTTAACTTACGTTGCGGGCTTAAACAGCGGTATAGCTAAAAATATTTTGGAATACAGAAAGAACAAACCTTTTGAAAGCAGACAAGAACTTTTAAAGGTTAAAAAACTAGGCGAAAAAGCGTTTACTCAATGCGCAGGATTTTTAAGGATTGTCGGCGGATCGGTTTTAGATAATACCGCCGTTCACCCCGAAGATTATAACAGAGTTGAACTTTTGCTTAAAGAAACCGGCTACACGTTAGAAGACGTGGAAAAAGGCAATTTAGGAGAGTTAAAATCCAAAATAGACAAGCTTGGATATAAAGCGCTTGCAGAAAAAATCGGTCTTGGCGAACCTACTTTAAGGGACGTTGTAGACGAATTGCTAAAACCGGGTAGGGATATAAGAGAAACACTTCCTAAGCCCGTTTTAAGAAGCGATTTGCTAGAATTAAAAGACTTAAAAGAGGGAATGGAGCTTATCGGAACGGTAAGAAACGTTATAGATTTCGGCGTGTTTGTGGATATAGGCGTTCATCAGGACGGGCTTGTGCATATCTCTCAAATTTCAGACAACTTTATTAAGCACCCTTCCGATGCGTTAAAGGTAGGGGACGTTGTAAAGGTTAAAGTTTTGGGCGTGGATACCGTGAAAAAGAAAATTTCTTTAACGATGAAAACGCAAGACAATCCGCACGGCTTGGCTGTAGGCAATCAAAAGACGGATAAAGAAAGAAAAATCGGCAGGCAAAACGCGGAAAAGAAAAAACAAGAAAAACAACTTTCCAACGAACAGTTAAAGGAAATTTTGTTAAAAAAATTCGGTAGATAAAAAAATAGGCGAAAAGCCAAAAGGAGATATATATTATGGCAAGAATGGTATTAAATGAAACCAGTTATTTCGGTGCAGGTTGCAGAAACGAACTTCTCACAGAACTCAACAAGAAGTCTATGAAAAAAGCGTTTGTTATTTCCGACGCAGACCTTGTAAAATTCGGCGTAGTTAAGATGGTGACGGACGTTTTAGAAAAAGGCAACGTTTCTTACGTGATTTTTTCTGACGTAAAGGCTAACCCCACTATCAAAAACGTAAAAAACGCACTTGCAGCGTTTAAGGAATTTGCTCCGGACGTTATCATTGCAATCGGCGGCGGCAGCTGTATAGACACTGCAAAGGCAGTAGGTATTATTGCTAACAACCCCGAATTTGCAGACGTTAAGAGCCTAGAAGGCACTGCAAACACCAAAAACAAAGCGTTCCCCACTATGTGTTTTGCAACCACCAGTGGAACGGCTGCGGAAGTGACTATCAACTACGTTATCACCGACGAAGAAGCGGGAAGAAAGTTGGTTTGCGTTGACCCCAACGACATTCCTATGATAGCGTTTAACGATGCTGAAATGATGATGAGTATGCCCAAGGGCTTAACTGCTTCTACCGGTATGGACGCTTTAACCCACGCGATAGAAGGTTATATCACCCCCGGAGCAAACCCCATTTCCGATTTGTTATGCTGGAACAGTATTAAGTTTATAGCAGAAAATTTGAGAGACGCCGTAAAAGACGGTTCTAACGCTGCTGCAAGAGAAGGTATGGCTTACGGCTCTTACGTTGCTGGTATGGCATTCTCTAACGTAGGATTAGGCATCGTTCACTCTATGGCACACCCCTTAGGTGCTCGTTTCGACGTTCCCCACGGAGTAGCTAACGCACTTTTACTTCCTTACGTTATGGAATACAACAAAAACTGCTGCATTAAAAAGTACGGCGACATAGCAAGAGCAATGTGCGTTGATATAAAGGGTATGACCGAAGAAGAAGCTGCTAACGCTGCAATCGAAGCGGTTAAACAACTTTCTAAAGACGTTAACATTCCTCAAACCATTAAGGAATTAAAGAAGAGAGGAACCGACGAAGTTCTTATAAAGAAAGAAGATTTAGATCAACTTTCTAAAGATGCTTTCATAGATCCTTGCACGGGCGGCAACCCCAGAAAGACTTCTGTAGAAGAAATTTTAGAACTTTACAATATCGCTTACTAAGATAAAACTAAAATATTTTATCGGTAATAGACGATAAAAATCATTAAAAGCTTGTTTTTTATAGCGTGGCAAATTTTTTGCCACGCTATAAATTTAAGAAAACAGCAAATTTTTTTTGCTAATAACCGTAGTTATTTTAAATTTGTTGTGAAATAAAATAATGCATTTTTGTATCTTAAAATTACCGTTTTGTGCAATAAACGACATAAAAACACGTGTTTTCTACTATTAGTAGAGTGACTTTTTCCCCTTCTACCGTAAAAAAAATTAGGGTATAGCAATTTTGTTTAAGAGTAGATTGACCTTTTTGGAAAATCGTAGCTATAATTTTTGCGTAAATTGAAAATTATAGGAGAAAAACTATGAATTTTATATTGAGTGCGGAAGCAGCATGTGATTTAGATAAAGCATTAGCGCAAAAATATTCCGTATCCGTTATGCCGATGAAGTTTTTGGTAAACGGAGAAGAATTTTCTACTGCGGACGGCATACTTTTGCCGGAAGATATTTGTGCCAAAATGGAAAAAGGTGCAAAAACCTCTACCACACAACCCAACGAATTTGAAATAAGGGAATATTTAGAAAGTTTGCTAAAAGAAAAAAAGGACGTTTTACATCTTTCTTTTTCTAGTGCAATGAGTGGAACGTGCGAAGCATTTAAAAGAATTGCGGAAGAACTAAATCAAAAAAGCGACAAAAAGATTTACGTTGTAGATACCCTTTGTCAATCTTTCGGCGTAGGGTTGTTGCTTGCCGTTATAAACGAAAAGGTAAAAAAAGAAGAGTTGTCTGCAAAATCAGCTGCGGAATATTTAGAAGAGATTAAACTTTCCGTTTCGCACTGGTTTGCGGTTGATACGTTAACGTATCTGGCTCGTGGCGGAAGAGTATCGTCTTCTCTTGCGATTTTCGGAAATTTGGTAAAAATAAAACCCGTGCTTAACGTAAACGACTCCGGTAAAATAGTAATGGTTTCAAAGGCGATAGGTAAACGCAGGGCTGTAAAGACTTTAATTGAAAGATTTAAAGAATCTTACACGCCAATAACTAAAACCGTATTTATAGGGAACTCTGCTTGTGTAGAAGAAGCGGAAACGGTTAAGGAAGAGTTGTTAAAAATCGATCCCGAACTTGATATAACGATAGGCTCTTTGGGCCCGATTATCACCTGCCATAGCGGACCCGGAACGCTTGCGATATTTTTTACTTGCAAAGAAAGGATTGCAAAGTAGCTTGATAAAGCTAAGCGTATAATCTTGCAGGTGCTTTGATTTAAGAGAAACTAAATACGGAATTTATATAAAAAAGTAAAAGGGAAAAGGCGATTTTGCTTTTTTTTCTTGTAAACGGTGCGTTTTTGCCAAAAAAGCGCATTTTAAGCGGTAAGTTTTAAGCAAATTATTGACAAGAACGGAAATAATTAGTAAAATAGTTTAGGATTAAATAAATAAAAACGGAGCACGAAATGAAACGCTTTATAAAATTTATATGCACGGCTATGGTTGCCGTATTATCTTTAGGTGCGTGCCTTACGCTTGTTGCGTGCGAAGATATTAAAACGCTTTCTGTAAAAGTGAGTGTGTACGATACTTCCGCAAAAGCAAACGTAGAAAAGGAAATAGAGATAGATTTATACCGTCACCTTGCACCCGATACGGTAGACGCTATAGTATCTTACGTAGAACAAGGCTATTATAACGACCTTTTGTTTTATAAGAGTGCCGCAAGCGAAAAACACCCTAATCAAGTAATGATAGGCGATTATATTTTTAGCGAAGGTGCTGTAAAAGAATATACGCAAGATTACGTAAAAGCGATAGAGGGCGAGTTTGAAAAGGCGGGCGTTTCCGGTTCTAATTTGTCTAACGTAAAAGGTTCCGTAGGGCTTTGGAGAACTTGGGAGAACGGAGATACGTATAAGCAAAACGGCGGAAATGCGTATAATTCCGGCAAGGCAACTATGTTTATACCAACGCAAAACATCACGGGATACGACGGGTATTTTTGTGTGTTCGGTCAAATAGATTTAGAAGACGAAGATAATTCTGATGCGTTTTCCGCTATAACGGGTATTTTAGAAGATTCTTCTTTATACACTACGTACGTTTCTTACTACGTTGGAAAGGACGTTGAAAATCTTACTTTTGTTTTGGAATCTAAAGAAGATTACGATAAAAAGATTGCCGACGGGGATTTAGAAGAAGCAGACATCTTTGCCCCGAAGGACGATCAGTCTTACACGCTTGCAAAGAGAGAATTTATTATGCCCGTAGCAACGATAGACGGCGTTGAAAACGTTATTACGGCAAAGGTTGTTTCTATAAGCGTTAAGTAATTTTTTATAAAGTATAACGGGTAAAAAAGGTCGGTTATTTTTCCGACCTTTTTATATTGTCTATTTTTCCGTTAATAATCTCTGCAGTAAGATAATCTACGTAATAAACGTTCTCTTGCTTTTTATATATTAAACCTATTTCGTTTATCTTTCTAAATGGTGGCGGTGGCATTATTCCTATAACTTCTCCTAGATAACCGTAAAGTTTTTTGGCGTTTTTTTGCATTTTTTCGGATAAATAATATAAAAAATCTCCTTTTACAACGTATTCTTCTATAAACACGTATGGAATAAGCCGTTCGTTTACGGCGGTTTTATCAAAACTTTTAGAACAGTTTACTGTTTGGCTTTTTTTATACAGTTTTTCTTTATCGTATCCCCATTCGGTTTCTATAACGTGTTTTGCAATATCAAAAATTTTTTCCGTCGTATAAAGTCCGTTTTCTACGGAAAAAGCGCTTACTTTTTGAGTTAAAACTTTTTTTACGGCAGGGGTTAAAGAGTAAATATTTAGTAAGCATATCTCACTAAAATAAACGTATATAAACAGTTCTCCGTCAATATAAAATTGGTTAAATTCAGCAACTTCGGAATAAAAATCGAATCCGTCCGCAAAAAAATCGTTTTGTGTTTCTATAGAAAATTTTAAGCCGTTGTCGCAAAATAAAGTGGCTGAGCCCCCGTTGATTTTTTGTTGTTTTATCAACTTAAACGGCTTAGGTTTTGTTTCTGGGATAACGTTTATAAGAAAACCTCCCTTTAAATCCGTAACGGAAACCGTTTTTGGGGGAGAAGATAAAAAAGTATCGTTTAATAAAAAATTTACGGGTTCGCCGTTTCCGTCTACGGGGAAAATTTCAACGAACACCGAATCGCTTTCTAGGTTTAGTCCCTTTACGGAATTTGGAGAAGAAACACCGTAATAAACCCCATCGAATTTTAACGCTATTTTTTGGTTTGAACTGAAATAATAATACATTTTATTAAATTATTACGTATATTCGGTCATTATTATGTCAATAATCGGGTCAATAAATTTTATGGGAGGGAAAAGAAATGAACAAACTTTACGGATATAAAGATAAAGAAGTTTTAGAGTTTATAGAATTTTTAAAAAGTGAAAAGCCTGTTAACAGAAAAAAAGCGTTTAACGATTTTGCCCTTAAAAAGGGGAAATCTGCGGGAACAGTTAGAAATATGTATTATGCGCTTGCAAAAAAAAGCAGAGAAGATCAAGATTTTAGAGAGGATTTTTTGGGGGGAAAAGCAATTTCCGTGGGGAAAATAGAAAAGTTTTCTATTGAAGAAGAAAAAGAACTTGTAAAAAAAGTGCTTGATAAAAGGAGCGCAGGGTTAAGCGTGAGGAGAGCGATAATAGATTTAGCAAACGGAAACGATAAGTTGTGTCTTAGATATCAAAACAAATTTAGAAATTTATTAAAAACCAATCCGGACTTGGTAAAAAAAGAAGCCACCGCAAACCGATACGTTAAGAGTGTAGAGATAAACAATTCGGCAACGGCAGTCGTTCCGGAAGTATTGCTTATAAGATTAAAGAGAGAAATAAATTTTTTGGCGGAAAGACTATCCGAAAATTTGCGTGCGGAAAACGCAAAGCTTAAAGATAAGATAATTCTACTAGAATTAGAAAACTTAAAGTTAAAAGGAGAGCTGCAAAAAAACGACTCTACCAAAGCATATTTTAAGAGTAGAGAAAACAGCGAATTAGTGAACTGATTTTATATTAAAAAAAATTGCCTAAAAAGATTGCTTATTGTATAATACTCCCACAAAGAAAGTAAATACAAGGAGTCGATATGGATTTATTTGCAAAATGTGGAAGTTTAGAAGTATTAAATAATGCAAAAAAACTGGGGATATATCCTTATTTTCACCAACTGGAAACAAAACAAGGCCCTGAAGTTGTTATGGAAGGCAAAAACATTATAATGATAGGTTCTAACAATTACTTGGGGCTTACTTCTCATCCGGAAGTGGTAGAAGCCGGCGTTAAGGCACTTGAAAAGTACGGTTCGGGCTGTTCTGGTAGCCGTTTTTTAAACGGTACGCTAGATGCTCACGTCGCTTTAGAAAAAGAACTTGCCGATTTTTTGCATAAAGAAGACGCGGTGACTTTTTCTACGGGGTTTCAAAGCAATTTAGGTATAATAAGCGCAATAGCCGGCAGAAACGATTATATTTTATGCGATAAAGAAAATCACGCAAGTATATACGACGGTTGCAGATTGTCTTATGCAAAAATGTTGAGATATAATCACTCGGATATGGAAGACTTAGAACGCCAACTAAAAACCGTTCCGGAAACGGCAGGTATTTTAATTGTCACGGACGGCGTGTTTTCTATGGGCGGTGATATTTGTAATCTTCCGGAAATAGTTAGACTTGCAAAAAAATACGGCGCCAGAGTTATGGTAGACGACGCTCACGGTTTAGGTGTTTTAGGAGAACACGGCAGAGGCACGGCTGAACATTTCGGTTTAGAAAACGAAGTGGATATTTATATGGGAACTTTTTCTAAATCATTAGCTAGCATAGGCGGATATATGGCTGCAAAACACGAAGTTTGCGAATACGTTCGCCATACTTCCCGTCCGTTTATTTTTTGCGCAAGCATAACTCCCGCAGCGGTTGCATGTGCAAGAAAGGCTTTGGAAATACTAAAAAAAGAACCGGAAAGGGTTAGCCGTTTACGAGAAATAAGCACTTATATGCGCAACGGCTTAAAGAGAGAAAATATAGATATTTTAGATTCGGGTGCGGAAACTCCTATTATTCCTATATTCACCTACGGCAACGTTAGAACGTTTACCGCTTGTCAAAAATTATTCGATCGCGGCGTTTACGTTAATCCCACCGTTTCGCCTGCGGTTCCGGTTGGTAAAAGTATTATAAGAACAAGCTATATGGCAACCCATTCTAAAGACCAAATGGACAGGGCTTTGGAACAAATTAAAGAAGTATTAAAAGAAGTAAAAGATATTCAAGATTGATAATTTTTGCAATTAAAAACAGGTTTTGTAAAACGCTCTTAAAAAATTTTTTTAAGAGCGTTTATTTTATTGACAACTGCAAAAGGTAAGACTATAATACTAATTGCAACCAAAATGGTTGCAATTAGTAGAAAATAAAAGGGACGGAAAATGAAATTATCTTCAAAAACAAAATACGGGCTTAAAGCCTGCCATATTTTGGGGAAAAATTATCCCGATAAAACGGTTTCCGCAACCGCGTTAGAAGGTTATATTTCCGTTTCGGGCAAATACCTAGAAAAGATTATGCGTACTTTGTCGGGGAGAAACATTGTTTCCGCTTCTCGCGGGGCGAACGGCGGATACTATCTTTCCCGTCCGCCGCAAGAAATCACGATAGGCGAAATCGTTCGTGCGTTAGAAGACGATATGTTGATAGTTGAGTGCGTAAGTCCGGAAGGAAAATGCAAATGTTGTCCTTCAAGCGGGGTATGGAGAAAACTTTATAAGGGAATAAACGATTTGTTGGACGGTATGACCTTAAAACAAATGATAGACGGAGAACTTCAATAGAAAAAAGGAAGAGGATTATGGTAAAAACACCTATATATTTTGACCACGCGGCAACAACTCCCGTTGATAAACGAGTGTTAGAGAAAATGATTCCGTACTTTACCGAAAACTTCGGCAATCCCAACAGTCAACACGTATTCGGGAGAAATTCCGTAAAGGCTGTTGACGAGGCAAGAGATACTATTGCCGGAATAATCGGTGCAAAGCCCAACGAAGTGTATTTTACTTCCGGCGGAACGGAAAGCGATAACTGGGCGATAAGGGGAGTGGCGCACGCATATAAAGAAAAAGGCAATCATCTAGTAATCAGCCCCATAGAGCATGCGGCAATGATTACAACAGCAAAGGCTTTGGAAAAAGAAGGCTTTAAGGTAGACTTTATGAAAGTCGATTCCGAAGGGTTTGTTGATTTGGAACATTTAAAAAGCATAGTAAACGAAAAAACCGTTTTCGTGGGGTGTATGCTTGCAAATAACGAAGTGGGAACGATAGAACCCATAAAGGAAATTGCGCAAATAGCGCACAGCGTGGGTGCCGTTATGTTTACTGATGCCGTTCAGGCTGCGGGCGTTTTAAAAATAAACGTAAAAGATTTAGGCGTGGACCTTATGAGTATGAGTTCGCATAAAATCTACGGACCTAAAGGCGTCGGTGCGCTTTATATAAGAAACGGTTTAAGGATAGAAAGCATTATCACGGGCGGGCATCAAGAACGCACAAAACGCGGCGGAACAACTAACGTTGCGGGAGTTGTAGGCTTTGCGGAAGCGTTTAAGATAGCCGCTGCGGAAACAGATAAAAACTTTGAATACGTAAGCGGATTAAGAGACAGATTTATAAGCAGAGTTTTATCCGAAGTGCCGTTTGTAAAGTTAAACGGTCCTAAAAAAGAAAACCGTTTGCCTGCCAACGCAGACTTTTCCTTTGAATTTATAGAAGGCGAATCCATTTTATTTAGTTTAGATCTTGCAGGAATAGCCGTGTCTTCGGGTTCGGCGTGTTCTTCAGGTTCGTTAGAGCCTTCTCACGTGTTGTTGGCGTTGGGCGTTCCCGAAGCGCTTGCGCACGGTTCTATAAGATTTTCTTTCGGGAAACATAACAAGGAAGAAGAAATAGATTATGCAGTGGACGTGTTAAAGTCCGCCGTAAAAAAATTGCGGGATATGTCGCCGCTTTTCAAACTTAAAGGAGAAATAAAAAATGTATAGCGAAAAAGTAATGGAAGTATTTCAAAACCCTAAAAACGTTGGTGAAATAGAAAATCCCAGTGGGGTAGGTACCGTAGGAAATGCGTCCTGCGGGGATATAATGCAAATAAGTCTAAAAATAGAAAACGATATTATAGTAGACGCAAAGTTTAAAACGTTCGGTTGCGCCGCTGCAATAGCAACGAGTTCCACCGCAACGGAAATGGTAAAGGGAATGACTGTGGACGAAGCGTTAAAGCTAACTAACCGCAAAGTAGTGGAAGCGCTAGGCGGTTTGCCTGCACAAAAATTGCACTGTTCCGTTTTGGCGGAAGAAGGTATAAAAAAGGCTATAGAAGACTATCGTTCAAAACAAAACGTATAAAAATTATCGTGCCCGTTATAGGCACGATTTTTTAATATTTTAAATAAAAAACAACCGTACTTTCAGCAAGTACGGTTGTTTTTTCACGTGAGTATTCCGTTAAAATCTTCTTTAAATATTTCGCACAGTTTAGATAGCATTTCAAAGCTTGGTTCGCACACCTTGTTTTCCCACGCGCTTACCGTTCTTTGGTCAACGTCTAACAGTTTTGCTAGTTGACCTTGCGTCATATTAGCGTTTTTTCTTAGAGATTTTAAATTCTCTGCAAACATTATTACCATATCAAATATTTTACTAATAATATTGGTAAAATAGTTGACATACCAAAAAAATTGGTATATAATGTAGAAAATTTTTTTTGGAGGTGGTTTTATGGCCATTACAGGGTTTATTTTGAGTTTAGCTGGCTTGGTACTCAGCTTTTTAGGTGGTTGGTTAAGTATCGTTGCGTTCCCCCTTTCTTTAGTGGGTATGATACTTGCTGCAGTTGCAATGAAAAAGGCTAAAAGCGGTATGGCAGTTGCCGGTTTGGTAATAGGTATTATCGCAACCGTAATATCTGCAATATTCTTTTTCACGTGTGGACTTTGCGTAATTTTAGCAGCTACTACTTTATAATATTTTACACAAAGCGGACTGCGTAGAAAGATTTTCTACGCAGTCTTGCTTTTTACGGAGAAAAAAATGATTGTTATTTCTAAAAGTTCTTTTAGTTTGTTCGGGATAGATATTCCGTTTTACGGAGTTTTTTTCGTGTTCGGATTTGCCGTTGCCGTTTTGGTGGCTTTGTTTAATGCAAAAAGGTTGAATATAAAAAAAACGGAGGTGATGTATGCGGGTATTTTTGCCGGAGTTGGCGGACTCGTAGGCGCAAAACTGTTGTCGGTTTTAACTTCTATACATATTATTATAGAGTATAAACTTTCTATAATGCAGATAATGCAAAACGGATTTGTTTTTTACGGCGGTTTAATCGGCGGATTTTTGGGGCTGTTTATTTACTGCAAAATATATAAACTTCCACTAGAAGATTATTGTGACATGCTTGCGCCCGGCGTTGCATTCGGGCACGCCTTCGGCAGACTTGGTTGTTTGTTTTCAGGATGTTGTTTCGGGCAAACCGTAAGTGGGGGATTTTGCGTGGTTTATACGGGGTGTGCAAATTTAAGTACTCCGCTAAACACGCCTTTGCTTCCCGTGCAGTTGATAGAATCTTTTTGCTTAATAGTATTGTTTGTGTTAAGTGAATTTGCCGTTATAAAGTGCAGAAAAAGCGGAGTGCCCGCACTTACTTATTTGGTAGGATACGCTGTTGCGAGATTTGTTATCGAATTCTTTAGAAACGATGCGGAGCGTGGGGTGTATTGGCTTTCTACATCTCAATATATATCCGTTGCGATACTTGTTTGTTGCGCGGTTTATTTGATTTATAAATACGTTAACAAAAGGGCGAATAACAATTAAAAAAACGAGCATAATAAACCGTAGGGGGAGTGTTATGGACGAAAAGTTTTTATTAGGCGTAATTTTGGGTATGACGGGCGGCGCACTTTTGGTTAATAATTGTTCTAAGGCAAAAAAATTAGTTCAAGAAGGACAGCAAAAGGTGACCGATAAAATTAACGAAATAACAAAAAAGTCTAAAAACAGCGAACAAGAATAAAAAGACAAAAAAGCGCGGACACTAAAAGACAGTCGGCGTTTTTTTGTTTTAAAATATGTTGCAACGGCGAATAAAATATGATAAAATGTTTTTAATGGAAAGATTTTTGTGCTTGGATATAGGGGATAAAAGGATAGGCGTTGCCGTTTCGGACCCTTTTAACACCTATGCTTTACCGGTAGAAACTTATAACAGAAAAAACCTTAAAACGGATCTTTTAAAAATTGCAGAGTATGCAAAGCAAAAAAGCGCAACGGCGTTTGTTTGCGGGGTCCCCGTTATGTTTGACGGAACGCCTTCCGTGCAAACACAAAAGGCAAGGTTTTTTATAGACAAACTAAAAGAAACTACGGGGCTTAACGTTTTTGAAGTGGACGAGCGGTGTACCACGGTAGAAGCGGAAGAGGTGCTTATCAGTCAAGGTAAAAGCAGGCAAGAGCGCAAGAAATATGTAGACAGTTTGGCGGCGGCTTCTATTTTAGAGGGGTTTTTGCTAGACTATAATAAAAACAAGAAAAAATAAAGGAGATTATCTAATATGGAAGATAAAGAAAAAAAGGTTTGCGACTGTGGTCACGAAGATTGCGATTGCGGTTGCGAAGAACACGAATGTGATTGTATGGAAGAAGATATCGTAGAACTCACTACGGACGACGGTAAAAAGTTAAAGTTCTATTTTGTGGGCACGATAGAGTACAAGGGTAAAAACTACTCTGCTTTTGAACCGGCAGAAGAAATCGAAGGCGTTTCTGAAGACGACTTGATTATTTTTGAACTTGCCGGAGACGACGAAGAAACCGCAGATCTTTTACCGATAGAAGACGAAAAACTTTTAGACGAAGTGTTTGAAGAATTCTGCAAGGTTTTAGACGAAGAAGAGGAAGAATAATCAAAAAGGAACGAACACGCTTTGCGGCGTGTTTTTCTTTTTTAAAATTTTAGTCCAAAAACCTTTTTTTACAACTTTTATATAACTTTTATATAAAACAACGCAAAAATGAGTTGCTAAAAGGCGGATATTATGCTAAAATAGTCAAGCAAAAAAATTCACACCCGATATATAAGGGCATTCGTGCTTCCGAAAATCTAAATCGCAAATCGGAAATGTTGCCCCGTAAAAATTGTGTCGGGGAGGAGAAACGGAGGAATTTATTATGGCAGTAATCACTATGAAACAACTCCTTGAAACGGGAGTTCACTTCGGTCACCAAACCAGACGTTGGAATCCGAAAATGAAGAAGTACATCTTCGGCGAAAGAAACGGTATTCATATTATCAACCTTGAACAAACGGTTGAAATTATCGAAAAAGACGTTTATCCTTTCGTTGTAGAAATGGCAAAACAAGGCAAGAGCGTACTTTTCGTTGGAACTAAAAAGCAAGCACAAGACGCTATCAAAGAAGAAGCAATCCGTTGCGGTCAATACTACATCAACAGCAGATGGCTTGGCGGCACATTGACCAACTTTAAGACTATCCGTTCTAGAATCGATAGACTTAATAAACTCAACAATATGGAAAAGATGGGCGAATTCGACCTTCTTCCCAAAAAAGAAGTTGCTCAACTTAAAATCGAAAGAGATAAGTTAGAAACTAACCTTGGCGGTATTAAGGAAATGAGAAGTCTTCCCGGCGTAATGTTCATCGTTGACCCCGCAGAAGAAGACATCGCGGTAAGCGAAGCAAGAAAATTAAACATTCCGATAGTTGCTATCACCGATACCAACTGCGATCCTGATTTAATCGATCACGTAATTCCCGGAAACGACGATGCTATTCGTGCGGTTAAACTTATTGCTTCCGTAATTGCAGACGCTGTAATCGAAGCAAATCAAGGCGAACAAGTTGCAGAAGAAGTTGTAGAAGAACAACCCGCTGCTAACGACGCAGAATAATTTAACATATATAATAAGGAGTATTGATATTATGTTTACCAGTAAAGACGTAATGGATCTCCGTAAAAAGACCGGTGCAGGTATTGCCGATTGTAAAAAGGCACTTACCGAAACGGACGGAGATATGGAAAAGGCTATTGACTTTTTGAGAGAAAAAGGAATTGCTACCGCTGCTAAAAAGGCTTCTAGAATCGCTGCAGAAGGTATCGTTGCTGCTAAAATTAGCGGTGACACGGGCGCTTTGGTAGAAGTAAACTGCGAAACGGACTTCGTTGCAAAGGGAGATCAATATAAAGATTTCGTTTACGGCGTTGTAGATTTCGTTCTTGCTAACGACGTTAAGTCTAACGAAGAATTGATTTCTTTAAAATCCGAAGAAACTATTGCAGCTACCGCAAAAATCGGCGAAAAAATCGCTATCCGACGTTTTGTTAAGTATCAAGCAACCAACGGTGTTGTTGAAAGTTATATCCACATGGGTGGCAAGGTTGGCGTTTTGGTTGAAATCGAAGGTTGCACTTGTGACGCAACGAGAGAACTTGCGCACGATGTTGCTCTTCAAATTGCCGCTGCTAAACCCTTATATTTAAACGCAAGCGAAGTTCCTGCAGAAGTGTTGGAGCACGAAAAAGAAATTTTGAGAGCACAAGCACTTAACGAAGGCAAACCCGCAGCAATTATCGACAGAATGGTAGAAGGCAGAGTTAAAAAGTATTACGACGAATTTTGTTTGTTAAATCAAGCATTCGTTAAAGATCCTTCTTTAACTATCGAAAAGTTGGTGAAGAGCTATGCGGACAAAATGGGTAAAACCTTAACTATTAAGCGTTTTGCACGTTTTGAAATGGGCGAAGGCTTAGAAAAGAGAAGCGATAACTTTGCAGAAGAAGTTGCTGCTCAAATGAAAAAATAAGTTTTAACTAACAGAGAAAAAGAACGCTTATAGGCGTTCTTTTTTTGTGCTTTTAGAAAATAACTAAATACGAGTGGGTGAAAACTTGCTTTTTATTAAAAGCAAGTTTGATGTTTTTTTATATTTAAGGAATAAATTTTTCAAAAATTATATTGTCGCAGTAGGTTTTTATTTTGTTTTGTATTTCTTTGCTTTCTACCGTCCACGCTAAAACGGGGCGGTTTTTCTTTACGGATTTTTTTAGTGGAAGTCCGGAATATTCGTAAGATATAAAATCGGGTTTGCATAAAAAATTAAACGGCATTTTTTTAACTACGAAATGTTTTATTTTGCTTTTTACGTCCGGTATATTTGAAGACAAAATTCCGCGCAAAAAATCAGGCGCAAGTTTTTTTATCTTTTTTAAAATAAAAGGGTTAAAAGACTGAACTGCAAATTTACCGCTGTAATTTTTTAGTATTTTTACGGCACTGTCAACGTAGTTTTTGTTGGGTTGGTCTTTAAATTCTATCAAAAGCGGAGTTTTTCCGTCTACTGCGGATAAAACTTCTTTTAGCGTGGGGATTTTTTCTTTTCCGCCGTTAATAGAAAGCGTTTTTATCTCTTTTAGGGCAAGCTCGTAAATATTTTTATTTACGCCCGTAAGCCTTAAAAGATTTTGATCGTGAAAGCAAACAATTTCTCCGTCTAAAGTAGAGTAAAGGTCGGTTTCTATGGCAAAACCGTTTTGTGCGGCGTTTATAAACGCAGGTATAGAATTTTCTTGTATTTCGTTTCCCCAAAGCCCTCTGTGTGCAATGGGAACGGTTAATAACCAGTCGTTAGATTTTATTCTCATTTTTTTCACCGTTTGCAAATACTTGCAAATAAATAATTACGTATGTTATAATTGCAACGTAAAAATCATAACTCAACGGTAAATTTATGTCAATAGATAAAAGCAAAATCAGAAATTTTTGTATCGTAGCGCACATAGACCACGGTAAATCTACCTTGGCAGATAGATTGATGGAAAAAACAGGGCAAGTTTCGGAAAGAGATATGGAAGACCAACTTTTGGATTCTATGGATTTAGAAAGAGAACGCGGTATTACCATAAAACTTACGCCTGTAAGAATGTTTTACAAGGCAAAGGACGGCAACGAATATACCTTTAACCTTATAGATACTCCCGGACACGTGGACTTTACTTACGAAGTTTCACGCTCTCTAAAAGCGTGTGAAGGCGCTATTTTGATAGTAGACGCAACACAAGGTGTTCAAGCGCAAACGTTAGCCAACGCTTACCTTGCGATTGACAACGATTTAGAGATTATGCCCGTTATAAACAAAATGGACTTGCCTTCCGCAAATCCTGACGAAGCGTGCAAAGAGATAGAAGATATTTTGGGAATAGATACCGAGGGTGCTCCCAGAATTTCAGCAAAAAGCGGACTTAATGTAGAGGACGTTTTAGAACAAATTGTTCATAGAATTCCTGCGCCCGAAGGCGACGAAAACGCTCCGTTAAAGGCACTTATTTTTGATAGTTATTACGATAATTTTAAGGGTGTAATTTGCTTTGTAAGGGTTGTAGACGGAACTGTTAAGGTAGGCACAAAGATTGCCACCTTTATGTCCGATAAAGTGTTCGACGTGACTGAGGTAGGTGTATTTTCTCCTAAAATGACGGCAAAACAAACACTTTCCGCCGGTGAAGTAGGTTATATTGCGGCAAGCATAAAAAGCATAGAGGATACGGCTGTCGGCGATACTATTACCGATGCGTTAAATCGTGCTAAAGAACCGCTACCGGGGTATAAAAAGGCTTTACCTATGGTCTTTTCAGGCGTGTTTCCGTTAGACGGAAGCAAGTTTAACGACTTAAAAGACGCACTGTTAAAACTAAAACTTAACGACGCTGCTCTTTCTATAGAACCGGATAACTCCGCAGCTTTGGGCTTTGGCTTCCGTTGCGGATTTTTAGGGCTTTTGCACATGGACGTTATACAAGAAAGAATAGAGCGAGAGTTTGATTTAGATATAATAACTACCGCACCCAGCGTTTCTTATAAGGTTTATAAAACGGACGGAACGCTTATGACGGTAGAAAACCCCACGCACTTGCCCCCCGTGACCGAAATAGATTATATGGAAGAGCCTGTGATTAGGGCAAGTATTTTTACGCCACCCGATTTCGTTGGACCTATTATGGAATTGTGCCAATATAAACGTGGTGTTTATAAAGATATGGTTTACCTAGATAAAACCCGTGTAGAACTTAAATACGTGCTTCCGCTTAACGAAATAATTTACGACTTTTTTGACAGCCTAAAATCCAGAACGAAAGGATACGCTTCTTTCGATTACGAAATTACTGGTTATCAAAAAAGCGACTTGGTTAAGTTGGATATATTGTTAAACGGCGACGTTTGCGATGCGCTTTCCGTAATCGTTCACAAATATAAAGCGTATGAGCGTGGAAGACAAATAGCGGAAAAGTTAAAGGACGTAATACCGCGTCAAATGTTTGAAATACCGATTCAAGCGGCAATCGGCGGCAAGGTGATTGCAAGAGAAACGGTTAAGGCTTTTAGAAAAGACGTTTTGGCAAAGTGCTACGGCGGCGACGTGACGAGAAAGAAAAAACTTTTAGAAAAGCAAAAGGAAGGCAAAAAGAAAATGCGTTCTATCGGAACGGTGGAAATTCCTTCCGAAGCGTTTATATCTATCCTTAAAACGGACAATAACGATTAGTATAGGAGTTATTATGGCGGGAATATACGTTCATATACCTTTTTGTAAATGCAAGTGCACTTATTGCGACTTTGCTTCTTATCCTAAAGAAATAGGCAAAAAGGAAAGTTATTTTGCGTGTTTATACAGAGAAATAGAAGGGCGTGGCAGGGCGCTTAAAGATAAAACCTTCGATACGGTTTATATAGGTGGCGGAACACCGTCCGTTGTAGAGTCTAAATATATTTTAGGTGTGATAAGGCAGATAAAAAAGTTTTTTAATCTTGCTAAAAACCCTGAAATCACGATAGAATTAAACCCCGGAACAGTAGATCAAAAAAAGATTGAAGACTATAAAAGCGTTGGGATAAACCGTTTTTCTATAGGTTTGCAAACGGGATACGACGAGCAGTTGAAAAAGCTTAACAGAATTCATACCGCAAAGGACTTTTTGCTTACTTGCAATCTTTTAAAAGGCGAAAATTTTAGTGCCGATATTCTTTTGGGATTAAGCGGGCAAACCTTAGAACAAGTAAAAAAGACGGCGGATCTGGCAATAGCGGGCGGCGTTAAGCATATTTCCGCTTACGCTCTCACTCCCGAAGTCGGCACGCCGATTTACACCGATTATTTAAACGGGGAACTTTTATCTGACGACGAAGTTGCGGATATTTACGCCGGTCTTACGGAGTATTTAAAAGAAAAGGGATTTTTTAGATATGAAGTTTCTAATTTTGCCCAAAAAGGCTACGAATCTAAGCATAATTACAATTATTGGATGCGCGGAGAATATATAGGAGTGGGCGTTTCGGCTTCTTCTTTTATAGACGGAAGAAGGTTTACTAACACTTTTAAGATAGACGAGTATATAAACGCCGTGATATACAATAAATCTCCGGAAATTTCTTCCGACGTGATAGAAGGCGAAGATGCGGAATTTGAATTTATAATGTTGGGGCTAAGGACTACTTGCGGAATAAACGTTGAAAAGTTTAATAAAACTTTCGGCGTGGATTTTGACGAAAAGTATAAAAAAGCACTTAATAAAAATAAAGAATATTTAATAAGAG
>CAYVPW010000004.1:0-61927 GCA_964453915.1 uncultured Christensenella sp.
TTGCACCCAAACGGTTTTCAAGACCGCCTCGTTATGACCGCTTCGATAAGCCTCCAAAAATCAAATATTTAGTTAATCTAACAACAGAAAACCGTTACACGGTTTACTGCTCCGCTTTTGCTACGCAGGACTTCGTCCACGACACGCCTTCGCTATGACCGCTTCGATAAGCCTACAAAACACGATAAAAACCTTTTAGAAAAAAATATTTACCGCACAATAAATAAATTGCACGGTTTAATATACAGTATTTTTATAAAAAAAGCAAGTAAATAAACAAGCAAAAATTACAAATCGGCAAATTTAACTATTTTAACGTTAGATTCTGCAAAAAGTTGAAGTGCAAACTCGTCCGGATAGCCGTTTTTGTATATAACCTTTTTAATACCGGAATTTATTATCATTCTAGTGCAAATAACACAAGGCTGATGCGTCACGTACATTGTTGCCCCTTCTAAACTGATTCCGAATTTTGCGGCTTGAATAATAGCGTTTTGCTCTGCGTGAACAGCATAGCAAACCTCTTGCATAGTGCCACTTGCAATGTTTTTTACCCTTCTTAAACATTCACCCCTTTCGGCACAACTTTCTATCCCGCTGGGTGCACCGTTATAACCGGTTGCCAAAATATGTTTATCTTTTACTATAATTGCGCCAACGTGGCGGTTTGCCTGATAGCAACTAGACCATTCTGCAACGGTTTCCGCCAAATTCATAAACCTATTATCCCACTTATCCATAAAATTTCTCCGTTTAGTTTTTATCTTTATTTTTTACCATAGATTCCAATTCTTTCATAAAAGAAGAAATATCCGTAAAAGAACGGTAAACAGAAGCAAACCTTACGTATGCAACCTCGTCTATCTCTTTTAGTGCGGTCATAACCATTTCGCCTATTTCTTTACTAGAAATTTCTTGCGCCATAGAATTGTAAACCTTTTTTTGTATATCGTCCACAATCTTTTCTATTTTAGAAATGGGAACGGGGCGTTTTTCGCACGCCTTTATAATTCCGTTCTTTAATTTATTAGGGTCAAACGCTTGCCTGCCGCCGTTAGATTTTACAACTAAAATGGGGGTGTTTTCAACGGTTTCGTAAGTAGTAAAACGCTTACCGCACCCCAAGCACTCTCTTCTTCTTCTAATTATCGTTCCGTCATCTGCCGAACGAGAATCAACCACTTTACTCTCTAAACAACCGCAATACATACATTTCATAGTGCTTTCCCTAGAACCTTTTTTATTTATAATATCATAAATCGACAGTTTTTTTCAATAGTTATCGATAATTTTTTTTAGTTTTGCACACAATATTTTTAAAAAGGAAATATAATATGCCCGTTTTTGCAATAATTATCACTTGCACGTATCTTGCCGCAATAAATTTATACGGCATACTTATGTTGCACTTTCAAAAAAAAGCCCGCCAAAACGGCGATGAAGAAAGTCTTGCCGTAAGCGACGGCAAACTTTTGCTTACAGGTTTTTTGGGTGGCGCTACCGGAATTTTTGTTTTTATGTTTATTTTTAATTATCGACTAAAAAGCATAATTTTAATGGTTTTAATGCCGGTTTTTATAGCGATAAACGTATACGTTTCCGTATTGCTGTTTTCCGGTGGCTTCCCCATTGTATAACGCCTTTTTACTCAAAAAGACCGTTTATCGCCTTTGAAAAGCATTTTATCACGTCCGTTGCAGTCACGGTATATTCGTTTTGCTCTTTTACAGCACACTCTCCCGCCTTGCCAAAAACGTAAGCGGAAACTGCGGTAATTGACAACAAATCTTCTTTTCTCAGTGCCATTCCTGCCAAAAAACCGGAGAGCACGTCTCCACTGCCCGCCTTTGCAAGACCGGAATTTCCCGTTGTATTTATAACAACCGTGTTTCCGTCAGTAATAATGCTACAAGCACTTTTCAGCAACAAAATTACACCGTATTCTTTCGCGAATTCTTTTGCGGAATCAACGTAGTTTTCGTTTATATATTCTTTTGTTTTTCCACTAAGGCGAACAAATTCTCCTATATGCGGTGTTAAAACTATTTCGCACTTTTTATCTTTTAGCACGTCTATCCCGTATTTAGATAAAGAATTTAACCCGTCGGCGTCTATTATAAGTCTTCCGCTATAATTTTTTATCAAAAAACTTATTGTTTTATACGTTTCTTCACTAGTTCCAAGCCCCATGCCTATGGCAACGGATTTAAATTCTAATAATGTTTTTAACTTATCTTCGTCAAAAACAATTTCTCCGTTGCAGTCGCTTAAAGTATCTATAATACATTCCGGATTAACGCCTGCATAAACGCCGAATAGCGAATTGGGTACAAATAAATAAGAGTACCCCGCTCCGGTTTTTAGCGCCGCCAAAGAATTAGCGGAAAGCAACACGCTACCAAAATATTTTTTACTTCCCCCAACAACCGCAACTTTGCCAAAATCACCTTTATTTACCTTATGTTTTCTCTGTTCAAAAAACGCCTTTGCTTCGCTTTTTTCCAGTCTATAACAATAACTGTCCTCCCAAAGGCTTATACCTATATCTACCGACTTTATTTTTCCGGTAAAATCCGGTCCGTCGTTAAAAAAATGCCCTGTTTTGTATTCTTGAATAGCAACGGTCATATCCGCCTTAACACATACACCCATTGCAACACCGCTGTCTCCGTTAAGTCCACTGGGAATATCGCAAGAAACTATAAACGCACCGCTGGAATTTATTTTTTCTATTACTTCTTTATATTTTCCGCCTACTTCTCTGTTTAGCCCCGTTCCGAAAATACAATCTACTATAATATCGAATTTTTTATCTAGCAATCTGTAAACACCGCATGAAACGTTTAGCACGGCAACGGAAAACCCGTGAGTTTTAGATAAAACTTCGGCAACAACTCTTCCGTCTGCACCGTTATTTCCGTTTCCGACGCAAACCAAAACACGTCCGCCCGCAAACTTTTTTTTAATCTCCGCAGCAACGGCTTTGCCTGCCCTTTCGATAAGCACATCTTCGGGAACGCCAAGACTATCTATGGTGTACCTGTCCGCTCTTTTCATTTGTGCGGTTGATAAAATTCTTTCCATTATTCGTTCTCCTTAAAAAAAGACAAGGCATATTCCGCTTCTTCGTAAGAAAACCCGCGACCTATTAAATATCTATAGGTTTTTTGTAAATTTTCTTTGGAAATTTCTTTATTTTTTAGCCACCTTTCGGCAATGTTTTTTGCATTTTCTTTTGCATCTACGTCAACTTCTTCTCTTGCAGCGGCTATATCGTCCTTCTTTATGCCTTTCATCATAAGTTTATAATCAATCAAACGCTTTCCTTGCGTAGAAGAACAACACTCCAAATATCTTTTTGCGTATTCTTCGTCGTTAATAAAACCGTAATCTTTTAACTTATCCACCGCATTAAAAACCGCCCTATCTGAAAGCCCTTTCCCTTTTAGATAGGTTATTACCTGTTTTTTTGTTTTCAACGTTTTAGAAACGTATTTAAGTGCCAAAGAATAAGCAAACATTTTTTCGTCTTCAAACCTGATTTCCGCAGTTAGAGAATCACTTAAAACAAAATCTTTTTTTAAGTCGTATTTCATTACAATGTCTAAAGATAACGCAAAAGCAAACTCGCCGTCAACAAACACGTTGCAGCAATTTTTGTTTTTTTCTTGGATTGTTATCTGTGTTATATTAGACATAATATATCCCTAAAACGCTATATATTTACTATCAATTAAGTTTATATCAACCTTTCCAGATAAAGCATTTATAACGTCTAACTTAAAACCGTCAAAATATTCGCTACAAACCGCAACGGTCATCTTTACCCCGTCGCTATAATCAACGTTTAACGTTTTAACTTTTTCGGAATTAGTGTATTTTAATATCTTAGAAAGACCGTTATAATCTGTGCAAACTTCGCACACGCACGAATATTTTTGACACAGTATACAAGAATCGTTTATACAATCGCAAATCGCACCTTGATATGCACGCACAAGCCCGCCTGTGCCCAACTTTATCCCACCGAAATATCTTGTGACAACGACAACTGTTTTATATAACTTTTTCTTTTTTAGTACTTCTAGCATAGGCATTCCCGCCGTGCCTTGAGGCTCTCCGTCGTCGGAAAATTTTTGAACAAGCCCCTTTTCGTCCGCAATATAGGCATAACAATTATGCGTTGCAAAAGAATGAATTTTTTTAATTTCCTCAATAAAATTTTTAATTTCTTCTTCGTTTTGGCAACTTTTAACGGTGCAAATAAATTTGGAGCGTTCTATAACGATAGTTTTTTCCGCTCTCTCTTTAATTGTAAAAAAATCTTCGTGTAATATCATAAAAATAAAAAATCGCCGTAAATATACGGTGATTATTGAATTTAAGCGTTTATTTCTTTTATTTCAAAAGACACTTTCAAAAGTTCTTTGCCTTCATCAAGCGTTTTTATATCACCGCAAGATAACATTTGAGCCAAAATATTTCCCGTAGCAGTTGCCTCAACAGGACCCGTAACTACCTTTTTGCCTGTAAATTGTGCCGTAAGTTCGTTAAGTAAAACGTTTTGGCAACCACCGCCGACAATATTTATCTTGTCAAACTTTCTGCCGATAATCTTTTCTACACCCTCGGTTGCTTCCCTATAACTCTTTGCAAGACTTCTGTATACGCAAAGAACGATTTCGCCAACGGTTTCGGGTACTTGTTGATTTGTATTTTTACAGTAATCTTTTACCGCTTGAATCATAGACTTAGGAGCAAAGAAAGAATCGTCGTTAACGTCTACCATACTTTCAAACCCAACCGCCTTTTTAGCTTCGTCAACAAAATCGGTAAAACTGTATTTATCGTTATATTCTTTCTTTATGTTTTGAATCATCCAAAGCCCCATAATATTCTTTAAGAATCTTATGCTCTTATTGTATCCGCCTTCGTTCGTATATCCGGCAATATCCGCCTCTCTAGAAGTGTTTTCGTTTTGCGTTTCCACACCCATTAAGGACCACGTTCCGCTAGAAATATATAAAGGCATATCCCCCACACAAGGAACGGACATAACGGCACTTGCCGTATCGTGCGTTGCAGGTGCACAAACTAAAGCGTTAAACCCTACCGTTTCTTGAACTTTTTTAGACAATTCGCCCAAAACAGTGCCCGGTTGAGTAAGTTTTCCAAACAAATCTTTATTTAAGCCCAACTTTTCTATCAATTCAAAATCCCAATCACGCGTTTTTGCATTAAGCAAACCGGTTGTGGAAGCGTTGGTATATTCGTTGTTTTTAACACCGGTCAATAAATACATAAGGTAATCAGGCATCATCAAAAAAGATTTTGCATTGTTAATCCTGCCGGACATTTTGTCTTCGTATAACTGATAAATAGTGTTAAAAACTTGTTTATGTATTCCCGTTCTTTCAAAAGCTTCTTCTTCGGAAACGATTTTATGAACCTCTCCTATAGATTTTGCAGTTCTAGAATCACGGTAAGAAATAACGTCCCCTATAATATTGTCGTTTTCGTCAAGCAAAGCGTAATCAACGCCCCAAGTATCCACACCGATACTGTAAGGAATTTTATTAAGTTCTTTACATTTTTTTAGACCTTCTAATATGCTAGAAAACAACCCGTTTACGTCCCAAACCAAAGTACCGTTTTTGTCAATGGCACCGTTTTTAAAACGATAAACTTCTTCCAAAACCATTTTGCCGTTTTCTACACTACCCAAAATATGTCTTCCGCTAGAAGCACCTATATCAATAGCCAAAAAATACTTACTCATACAATCACCTTTTGCTTTAAATTTCTTTGAATATTATAACTCAACGGATAAATAAAGTCAATAATAAAAGCAAACCGAAAGATTTATTTTAAGACCGATTATATAAATACAAAATAAATAATTATGTAAAACGGTATAAGAAATAAAAAACAAACCGTCTTGAAAATTTAAAACGGAGTTTTAGCACTTTTTCACTATATTATGCGTGACATAAAATAATTAAATTATTCAATTATTATCTTGTGATTTTGGAATACAGTCAAACACTTTGACACCGACTGCGTTAAAAGAAATTTCACAATGCAAAAAATCTTCTATTCTACTTATTTTAAGCATTGTTTTTCCATTCAGTTCAAAATATTCGCCTATTACTTTATCTACGTCGTCGTAAAAAACGTTCTCAAATTCTTTTCCGCCACCTATTCTATCGTTATCAATAATTGTTTTTAGCCTATCTAAATCGTTAGTTTTTCTTTTCATATACTTCTCTTTATTCCCCGTTTTATACTTCCTAAAAAACCCAAATATTTATTCGTCGCATCAAAAATTTTTCTTTTGCCACTAATAACGTTTTCCGCCAAAATTTTATACGCTTTATAAGACTCCGTTTTTTTACAAAGAGTTTTACCCATAGATAAAAAAATCTCGTCCTCTTCCGGAATAACCCCTAATAAGTCCACGTTTAATAGCGCTTGCACGTCTTTTGGCATCATCATTTTGTTGTCCAAAATCAAATCGCCTCTTACCCTGTTTATTATTAAACCAACGTAATCTAATTTATAACTTTTTACAATAGATACAACTTTATCTGCATCTCTTAAACTTGTCATATTAGGCGTTGTCACTATAAAAGCCTGTTCCACACAGCTTATCGCCCTATGAAAACCTGCATCTATCCCTGCGGGGCAATCGATAAGCATATAATCGAAATATCCTGAAAGTTTTTCTAATACTAGCTTTACGTTTTGCCCGCCTACACAGGAAAAACTTCTTATTTTATCGGACGGCAAAACAAATAAATTAGGATATAATTTATGTTGCACAAGCGCTTGTTTAACCCTGCATCTTCCGGCAAAAACGTCAGATAAATCGTATAAAACGTCGTTTTCTACACCTAAAACAACGTCTAAATTATTCAAACCAAAATCTAGGTCTATAAGCACAACCCTAAATCCGTATTTAGATAGATTTAACCCGAGATTTGCGGCAACGGTAGTTTTTCCAACGCCACCTTTACCCGAAGTAATAACTATTTTTTTAGCCAAAACGTTCTCCTTAACAAAAACATTTTAACAAAAACAAAACCGCACGTTTTGACGTTTTTTATCAAAACAGTGCGGTAAGCGTCGTTTAATATTTATTTTTTAATCAATCTAACTTTATAGATAATTTATTTACTAGCGTTTTGTCTCCTAAAAGCAATCCACCGCCAAGCGCAACCGAATAATCGGCGTTTTCGGCAACGTTTATTTGCATATTAAACTTGTTTTCATAATATTTAGAAAGCCCGTAAACGGAAGAGGCAATTCCCGAAACGTATATACCGGAATGTCTAATTTCCGCAGAAACTTCCGGCGGCAATTTAACTAAAACAGACATTGCTATTTCGGCAATTTTATCAAAATACTTTTTAACGGGGACAATAACGTCTTTTGCTCTGATAGATAAAGAGCGCGGCGTGCCAGTTTCAACGTCTCTTCCGTTTATAACAGTAGAAAGACCGTCGTTATCAACCAAACTGCCTATTTCTTTTTTTATTCTCTCCGCCGTAAGCAACCCCACTTGCAAACCGTGAGTTTCCGCTATGTAGTCTATAATATCCGTCACAATTTTATTATTTCCGAAATTTACCGAAACACCCGCAATAATTCCGTCCAACGTAACCGCAGCAACGTTTGTAGTTCCGCCCGCCATATCTATTAAAAAACAAGGCGTTGAATCGGTCATGGGAATTCTTTGCCCTATTGCAGATAAAATAGGCGCTTCTATAAAAGAAAATTTGCTAATACCGGCATTTTTTAAAACACTTTGATATTTCGCATAGGTCTTTGGTTCTGTTCCGCAAGGCACGGAAACAACTGCGTGAACACCAAAAAGGCTGCCTTTTATGCCGATTTTTCTTAAAAAAGCAACGATTAGTTTTGTAGCAACCTTTTCGTTTACGATTTCGCCTTCAAAAATCGGAAAAACGATTTTGGTATTTTCCGCCGTTTTACCTATAAGTTTTCTCGCTTCATAGCCAACTGCTTTAATTTGTTTTTTTGCATCGGCAGAAACAGCCGCAACGGTAGGTTCTCTAAGCACCACGCCGCTTCCGAGTTTATAAATAGTTGTATAAGAACTGTCAAAATCTATGGCAATTTTATCAATAGACATACTTACTTCCTTAATCATAAATCAATCGCCGCAACATAGTCACGGCGGTTGAAAAGTTTTTTATAAAATTTCTAGGTTTTTCTTAAAGATTTTTCTAAAATCACCACCGACTTTCAACGCCGTGTTTATTTCTAAAGACGCATCGCCGTTAAGTTCGGTTTTCATTATAACGGAATCACCTAAAATATCACAATTTATACCTTTAACCACAGAAGAAAGACTTCTATCCAACGCATCTGCAATTCTAAGCATTATGCCCATTTTCCTTACGGCATCGGCATCTTCATCTGTCACCAAATCACGATATTTAATCCAGTCGAAATAATTTATATCTTCCATAGACGTGTTGCCCGCCACAAAAGAAGCCAAAACCAAATCCCTGTGACTTATGCCGTTTACGTTAGAATTTAATATCACGTATCCGCTATGTTTTTCAAAATTATAAAAACTTACCTTTTTGCCCGTATCGTATAAATATGCAGCAACCTTCAAAATCTTTAAGTATTGCCTCGGGAATTTATGTAAAACACGAAGTTGCTTAAATAATTGAACGGCAAGGTTTACAACGTGCTCCGTATGTTGAGAATAGCACCCGTAAAAGTCCGCCAAAGTATTTAAACTGTGAGTCAAAACGTCAGAAACAGGTTTATCCACCGTGATAGGTAGCGCATAGTTAAACAAAAGTCCGGTTCTAAGTCCGCTTCCGCTTATAGTGATATTTTGAAGATTTAAATATTTCTTAAAAGCGGAAACCGCCGCAACCGCAGCAGGCAAAATATCCGCCCTATCGCTAGAAATGCCTTTAATCTTCTTTTTCCTGTCGATATCAAGTGTTTTTAATAAATCGAAAACGTGCTCGAAATCGCTATCTGGAATAACGTAGTTATGAATAGCCCTAAGCGGATACTTTTTCATGATTTTAGTTATTCTGCAAAGATTTCTAAACGTGCCTCCAACACCGATAAATTGAACTTCCGGATCAACATCATTTAACCATTCTATCTTTTTAAGTTGTTCTGTAAAGAACTCCTCTACCTTTTCAACTTGTTCCACGGGCGACAAACCGTCCCCGCTAAACATTTCTGTAAGCGTAATCGCACCAAAGGGCAAAGTTTCGTAATTAAGTAAATTTCTGCGGTTGTAATACACTATTTTGGTGCTTCCGCCACCTATTTCTAAAATAATACCCTTGGGTATATCCATAGTGTTTATAACTCCGCGATAAACGTAAATCGCTTCTTCCTCCGCAGATAAAACCTTAAATTTTATACCGCAAAGCGCAAAAACCTCGTCCAAAAAACTTCTTTGGTTTTTAGCCCTTCTAACGGCAGCAGTAGCAACGGCTATGATTTTTTCAATGCCGTTTGCATCACAAAGCTTTTTAAACATTTTTAAGGTTTTAATGGTTTCTTGAATACGGGCAGGCTTTAAAAACCCGTCCTTTTCCATACCTTCGCCAAGTCTGGTAGATTCCTTTAATTGGTCGACAATCTGGAAATGCCCGTTCTCTTTTACGTTAACAATTAAAAGCCTAGCAGTATTTGAGCCTAAATCAATGATTGCAATATTTTCCATACTATCTCACTTTATTTTTTTCTTTGATTATAACACACAGTTTTGCATTTGTATAGACCATTTTTTAAATTTGTGCAAATTTTTTTTAATTTTTTTTGAGTTTAGAAATAAACAAACGCAAAATGTTAAAAAAACAAGTAAAAATCAAGTTTTTTTTATTCTTTTTATCAAATAATCAAACACCGTTTTGTCGGCAAAATGCACAAAAAAATACTATTCTTTTTTAATTAGCGACGCCACTTGAAATAAAGATAGCAAAACTAAAAATCCACCGAAAATTTTCCCTAAAAGCTCGCCCGTGACGTGTTTAGAAATATAACAACCCAAAAAACAGGTTGCAAGCCCCGGCAATACTATCAAAAAAATATCCTTAAACTCTATCATAGAATTTTTAAGGTGTATTATAAGAGCAAGCACAGACATTGGTATAAAACAAATCAAATTTATAGCCTGCGCAGTATGTTGCCCTACGCCCAAAAAAATGGTTAAAAGCGGTATAAGCAAAGTTCCGCCACCCATTCCCATTCCGCCTAAAACGCCTCCGGCTATTCCGGCAAGACCAAAGTACAAATATTCCATAAATTCTCCTAAAAAAACAACATTTTTCCGCCAGCAAGCGCCATAAGAACAGAAAAAAAACCTATAAGCCATTTAGAACTGAATTTCGATAAAGAAATCGCCCCTATCGTTCCGCCTACAACAACTCCAGCACCCACACTTAAAAGCGTATAAACGCTTACGTTAACGTAAGAAGCATATATTATTCCGCTTAAAAGCGAAAGCGGTAAAATTATTAAAATTGCGGTAGCGTGAGCCTTTTGAACGGGATATTTTAAAACGTAAATCAACAGCGGAACAACTATCATTCCTCCACCACCGCCGAAAATTCCGTTCACTATCCCCGCCAAAACACCCGTTAAAACCGGGTAAAGTGCGTTTTCTTTTCCACCTTTACAAGTTGACGTAAAACAATTTTTTTTCGCGACTTTTTTCATACCGAATTAGTTTTTGCAAAAAAATATTTTATTTGCCAGAAAGTTTTAAAATTATAGCGTAAATTTGCGGAATTTTTCGGCGCAACTGTTGATTTCTATCAAAATATAGTGTATAATATTTTGCGTATATTATGTTTATAGAGTATACGCGAAAAATATGGGCTAGACAAAATTAAAGGTGAATTATGACTAACAACAATTTTTTCAACAAAACCAAATTAAAGGCTTTTATTTCTTTAGTCTTGGCGTGTTTAACTTTTTTTGCCGTCGGAATTCTTTCCGCCTGCAACGAAGAACAAACTCCCGCCACGGACAGTACTACTTACACAAAAGCCGAAGTTGACGAAGCAACCCTTTCAAACGGTTCGTTTGAATTCGGTTTAGCTGACCTTACCGTTTCGGATTATCCTAAAAAATCTTCCGTCACCGGTTGGGGTGCTTCCACAACGGAAAACTCCGTATCTAAATCTACCGTTGATTCCGGTGTTATAGACACTTCGGAAGACGCTTGGAAACAACTTATGCTTTCCTTTTACACTAAGTCGGATTATCTTAGTGCGCTTGGTATAGATTTAGATGCTCTTAAAACCGCAAAGAAAACGGAATTCCCCGATAAAACTGATTCTGAAATAAACGACCTTGTAAAACAAGACGTTTACGAAAACAACTTAAAAGCATTAAATCCTAAAACCCATCCAAACGCAAGCGGTTCTCATATTTATATGCTAAACAACTATACCAGCAGTTCTTTCTATTCCGCACAAACCGTCACCTCTTCTACTTCTATCAATCTAGAAAAGAACACGTACGGAAAGATTTCTTTTTGGGTTAACACTCAATCGATAGTTAATCACGGTGACTTTGCTGCAAACGTAAGAATAGAAAGTTCTTTTAATTCCACAACTCAAAAATCCTATATTTTGAACGGAATTAAAAACACTTCCGGTTGGCAACAATACGTTATCTACGTTAAAGCAGATGCAAATTACGCAACTAAAATCAACGTTGTTCTGTCTTTAGGATATGCAAACGCAAAAGAAAGCCAACTAAACACTGCAAACGGAACCGTTTATTTTGACGACGTTGTTTACGAAGAAGTTTCTAAAGAAGACTTTATAGCAAACGTTTCTATCCCCACTTCTAACCAAAAGGTTTTTGAATATGCGGCCGATGCAAACGTTATTCAAACAGTAAACTCCGATAACACCTATTTGTTTAGTTTAGAAATTTCCGAAACTGCTGGATATCAATCATATCTATCCGCAATAAGTACTACGACCACCGTTTTAGATTACGACTACACAAAGTCTAACGTTGGAAGTATTTCTAGTCAAACAAAGTTTCCCGGTCAAAGCGACAAGGGTTCTATATTATGCTCGGGCGACAATATTAAGTTGCAAAACGTTAAAAATGCAAGCGTAAGATTTAACGTAGCCGATTCCACCTTTACCGTTAATCCTAGCGAATATTATATTTTATCTTTCGACCTAAAAGGAACGGTTGATAAATTCGGCAATCAAACGGTCACCGTTTATTCCGTTAAAGGAGACGAATATACCGCTGCAGGAAGTTTTACTATTACGGATGAATTCACCAATCACGTGATAGTATTAAAAAATAATACTCCTGACTATCCTACTTCAAGTTCTTCCGAAAGTTTTTCTTTATGCTTTATAGTTGGACCTACTGACGTTGCGGGAACAAACCAAAAAGCAGACTTTTTAACGGGCAACGTTGAGTTTGCAGACGTTAAATACGCAACCGGCAAAACCTATCAATATCAAAAAGATACGGACGGAAACGTTAAAATTGATGCAGGTCAAAAAATTAAAACCGACAATTACGATTTGTATTCTCTACTCTCTTCTTCTGCAACGGTAGTCAATTTAGACGATTACACTGCAAACGAAACGGATACTTACACCGTAAATTATGCAAAGAGCGAGTTGGGCAATATCAAAAACGCTCCCGTAACAATTAAGGGTTATACAGGTATTTCTTATGACCACGCTTATATGTCCGGCACAAGTACAAACCACAAAATCAACGAAAGAACCGGCACTCAAGGAGACGGAAGCAATTTTGCGGGTTTAATAAACAGCAAGTATTCTTACAATAATCCATCTTATCCTGAACTTAATGCAATAAATTTAAGCAGTGCGTTAAATTATAGCGGAGAAAAAAATATTCAACCTATAATGATTTATAACGCAACAGCAGATGCTTACGGCTTTATTGGAGATTCCTTTACTATATCCGCAAGTTCTTATGCAGTAATATCATTAAAGGTAAGAGTTGTAGGTTCTGCACTTGCAAACGTTTACCTTGTAGATGCTGAAGATACCGATAAAAACGTTGCTACCCTATCATTTAAGCAAGGTGAAACCGATTTCTCTCAAAAACTTGCTTTTGAAAACATCTCTTCTACCGAAGCAGAAAACGACGGGTGGAGAACTTTAAGGTTCTACGTTGCAACCGGTGCAACCGCAAAAACCTTGAGATTAGAATTATGGAACGGCAGCAGAACAGGCGAAACCAAGTCTTCCGGCTTTGTATTCTTTGCCTTTGACGCATTCAGTTTAGACGAAACGTTTACCCACTCCGTTTTAACGGAAGGATTTACCGAAGCGTCTAAAGCAGAAGAAGCATTTACTACAAGCGGAAATCCGTTATATCAAGCGGCGTTTGAAATGGCTGACCAAAGTATAATGAATTCTTGTGTAGAATATACCAGAGAATTTACCGCATCTGAAATAAAATACAATACGGAATATCCGGATATTGCGATAAATTATTATTCTAACTACGTATGGGCAAAATGTCAGTCCGCTGAATGCAACGTTGTTTATGCCGTTTACAACACCATAGACCCCGTTGTTAACGACCCGTACGAAAATGTTAAAGAAGACGAAGAAGAATCCGGTTGTACGGCAGAAAGCGATCCGTCAACCTTCTGGCTATCCTTCTCCTCTATCCTACTTGGCGTTGTATTGTTGTTTGCAATAATTATGTTGGTATATAGAACTATTCACAGAAGAAAAGTTGCAAATAAGAGCGATGCAAAAACACACTATAAAGTGACTAGCAGATATAAAGCACCTAAAAAGACTGAAAGTAAGTCTAAAAAGAATTCTAAGGCGGCGGCTTTTGAAGGATATGAAGACGATGATTTAGATTCTTACGACCAAAGCGTTGAAAGCGAAGAACCCGAAACAAACAATGAAGCCGAAAAGAATATCGACGAACAATTAAGCGATTACGTTTACGGTGAAGTTGAAGATTTCGGTGCAGAAGAAAATCAAAACAGCGATGATTCCGATAAGGAATAATATCTAAATAAAAAGGCGGGCAAAAAGCCCGCCTTTTTATTTATGTTTGCATTTTCTTTTATTTTTACTTTACCTTTTACTATATTAAAAACTATTTTAATCCACCGCACTTTTTGCGGTGCATTTTTTATGTTTCATCAAAACAAACGTATATTTAATTAAACAAAATAAATAAATTCTTTTGCATACCCTTTAATTTTTTTACGCATATATATATTGTATGGCAACAATAATTTTAACGGGCGGCGGAAGCGCCGGGCATTGCACACCGCACTTGGCTGTTTTGCCCTATCTTAAAAATAATTTTGATAAAATATACTACGTAGGAAGCAAAAACGGTATAGAAAAAGAGATTATAGAAAGAACGGATATTCCGTATTATGCCGTATCCTGCCAAAAGCTACGCCGAAATTTTTCCTTAAAAAACGCACTTATTCCGTTTACCGTGATTAAAGGCGTAAAAGAAGCGGAAAAAATTATAGACCAATTAAAACCGGACGTAATATTTTCTAAGGGCGGATTTGTTTCCGTACCGCTTGTTTTTGCGGCAAAAAAAAGAAAAATCCCCGTAATATCGCATGAAAGCGATTATACTACGGGATTAGCGAACAAAATTACTTCTAAATATTGCAAAAAGGTTTTAACTTCTTTTCCAGAAACGGCAAAAAGCCTAAAAAACGGGCTTTATATAGGAGCACCCATAAGGAGTGGATTAAGCATATCTAAAAAGAAAGCGCAAGAAGCCTTTAATTTTAACGGAACAAAGCCTGTTTTACTTGTAATAGGCGGAAGCCAAGGCGCTAAGGCAATAAACGAAACCGTTAGAGAATCCTTAAACGAACTATTAAAAAAATACGATATAATTCACGTTTGCGGAAAAGGAAATTTAGACGATTCAATATCTAAAAAAGGTTATTATCAAACCGAATATATGCACAAAATAGAAACCGCTTTTTCTATAGCGTCCGTTTGCGTTTCAAGAGCAGGCTCTAACGCTCTTTTTGAACTTTTAAGTCTAAAAATACCTTGCGTGCTTATTCCCTTGCCAAAAGGCATATCTCGCGGCGACCAAGTGCTTAATGCAAGATATTTTCAAAAACAAGGTTTAGTTTCCGTTTTACCGCAAAACGCACTCACAAAAGACTCTTTAATTTTTAATATAAATTCCGTTTATGCAAACAAAGCAAATCTAGAAAAAAACTTTGCTAAATATCCTGTTTTAGATAAAAGCAGACAAATTTCCAGAATTATCGCCGACCAAATAAAAAAACAGTAAAATTTGGCGGTTAGTCTGCTAAATATTTTAAATAAGCGGTCTTTTGCCCCGTCCTTTTATATTCTTCTATCACCATATCGTGAAGTTTTCTTTCCCTTGCTTGCCCTAAATAGGTCAGGCAATTTTTCTCTTTTTTATTTTTTTTGCTTAATAAATTCAACCATTTCATAATTATATCTCCTTTTTACAAGCATATAATACATCAACTAGTTGACAAGTATTGTCATATTTGATAAAATATTTTTAAGTATAATAAAGAATCTTTCATATTACTTTATGTTAAAGGAGATTGAAAATTTATGAAATTTGAAATTATGGTTAGCATACTTATAGATTTATTGTCGAAAAGATGTGTTTCTGCCAAGTCCTTAGCCACAAAGTACGGCGTAAGCGTAAGAAGCATTTACAGATACGTAGAAAGTTTAGAACAAGCCGGTATTCCAATTTATACTATAAGAGGCAACAACGGCGGAATTGCACTTGTAGACACCTATAAACTGTCTAGCACTTTTCTAACGGAAAAAGAATTTCAAAAAACAATAGAGGCGCTTACCTCTATTACAAACAGTATTTCCAGCAAAGAGTTAGAAAGCGTAATACAAAAGCTAAAAGCAACCGTAAAAAAAGAATATACCGGCTTTGATATAAAAACCGGTAATTTAATAATAGACGCTTCCCCTTGGGGCGATACTTTAGGATATAAAAACAAACTTAGCGTGATAAATAAAGCCATAGACTCTAACAATCAACTTAAAATAGTCTACCACGATAGAAACGGCACCGTTTCGGAAAGAATTATAGACCCGCACGTGATTGTTTTTAAGCAAGGTGTTTGGTACGTTTACGCATTTTGCCATTTAAGGGAAGATTTTAGGTTTTTCAAAATCGGAAGAATAGAAAACGCCACTATACAAAAATCTTTGTTTGCAAGACAAAACGTTTCTCAAAAAAATTTATCATTCGAGTTTTGGGAAAACAGTGCCCCTGCCGTAGACGTGGAGCTAGAAGTAAATAAATCCGTTTTATCCGACATTGAGGAATGGGTAGGCATAGAAAACGTTTACCACGAAAACGGAAAAATACTTGTAAAAGCGAAATTTCCTTTCGATAACGGTTTAGTTTCTAAAATAATAGGTTTTGGAAAAGGAATTAAAGTAAATAAACCTAAAGAATTAAAGATAGAAATTATAAAAACAATAAACGACCTAATAAAGTTGTATAAATAACTATATTTATAAAAAAGCATATTCGCAAAAAAAGAATATGCTTTTTATATCTTTAAAAATTTAAAACTCTTTTCTAGTGCTTCTAGAAAAAACGGATAAAAACGCCTGCATAGGCTCTTTGTTTTCGTATAAAATAGAATAAACAGCGTTTGTAATAGGCATATCTACGTTATACTTTTCGCCAAGCATTTTAAGTGCTCTTGTGGTTGCAACGCCTTCTGCAAGTTTAGGAAAACTCTCTTTTTTAACAAAAGATATTCCGTATCTTCTGTTGTTAGAAAATTCAGAAAAAAGCGTAGTTTCATAATCTCCTAAATGGCACAAACCGTATGCAGATAATTCGTTTCCGCACATCGCCTTAATTAGCCTTGCAACTTCCCTTGCTCCACGAGCCATTAACGGACCTTTAAGCGTGGTATATCCACCGCCGTCTAACATTCCTGCGGCAATTCCCATAACGTTTTTTGCCGCTGCACCTATTTCGCTGCCGATAATATCGTCCCCATAATAAAATCTAATTAAATCGCTCCTAAAATTATCAGCCAAAAACTTTACCAATTCCGGATTATTAGAATCTATCACCATACAATTAGGAAGACCTTTAACAAAATCCTGAATATGCCCGGGCCCCACCCAAACGGCAACGTTGTTTTTAGGCACGCCGCTTTCTATAACCACTTCAGAAAGTCTTTTGCCTGTTTCAACTTCTATTCCCTTCATACAGAGAACAATTTTTTTATCTGAAACGCCTATATCAACAACTTCTTTTATGAAAGAACGCAAAGATTGAGAGCTTATAGAAATAACTATAATCTCCGCACTCTCAACCGCCGTTTTCAAATCGGAAGTTAACGTGATTTTAGGATTAAGTTGTACGTATTCGTTTTGTCCCGTGTTTTTTAATACATCAAAAGACTTGTGCCCTTCCGTACCCCACTGAAAAACGTTATGACCGAGATTGGAAAGATACCAGCCTATAAAAGACCCCCATCTTCCACACCCCAAAACAGAGATATTCATTTACAACTCCTAAATGGTTTTTCTATCAACAAACGCTCTTGCTAAACTTACTTCGTCCGCATATTCTAAATCCGTGCCCACGGGTATTCCGTGCGCAATCCTTGTGACCTTAATCCCCAACGGTTTAATCAAATTAGAAATATACATAGCCGTTGCTTCGCCTTCCACGTCCGGATTTGTAGCCATAATAATTTCTTTAACGTTCCCTTCGGATATTCTCTTTAACAAACCTTTAATGTTTATATCGTCCGGACCTATCCCGTCTATAGGAGAAATCGTTCCGTGCAAAACGTGATAAACCCCGTTAAATTCGTTTAATTTTTCTATCGCAATAACGTCTTTCGGTTCTTTTACCACGCAAATAACGTCCGCAGGGCGATTTTTACAAACGTCGCAAATATCGCTTTCGGAAAAGTTTCCGCAAATCTTGCAATATTTTACGTTCTTTTTTACGTTTAATATTGCATCTGAAAAAGATTTTGCTTCTTCATCAGTCATATTTATTATTTTATAAGCAAATCTTTGAGCAGTTTTTGCTCCCACGCCGGGCAAACGAGAAAATTCGTTTATAAGTTTGCCTATAGGTTCTATATAAACTTTCATATCAATTAAAAGCCAAGCCCGTTAAACGCACCCAGTTTTTCTCCCGATAATTTATCCGCTTTAGAATAACCGTCGTTTATCGCGGCACAAATTAAATCTTCTAGCATAGTCAAATCTTCCGTATCGACTGCATCGGGCGAAATGGTAATTCCGCTTATTTCTTTTTTACCGTTCATAACAACTTTAACCAAGCCGCTGCCGGAAACACCTTCAATCTCCGTTTCTTCCAATTCCGCTTGCGCTTTTTGCATTTCCTCTTGCATTTTTTGCGCTTGTCTCATTAAATTTTGCATTTGGTTTCCGCCACCGAAACCACCGCCGAATCCGCCTCTGTATCCTGCCATAATATTCTCCTTTTTACTCGTCTTTAATTATAACGATGTCACTTCCGAAAATTTGTTTTATTTTTTCGGTTTCCGCATCAAATTCGTTTTTCTTTTTTTGATTTTCAGAAATTTTCACCTGAATTTCAAAGGGTAAAAATTCTTCTAACGCCTCTTCTATATACCCTCTGTTGTCCGCCCTGTCTAAAATCTCTTCGTCGCCTTGAGATAAAGTCGTAAGAACCAAAATATTGCCCAAAACCTCTATCTCAACGTTTTGCATAAGGTTCCACAGCATTTCGTGCCCTTTTTGGCGAAGATTTTTTAATAAAATTCCACCCGCAACGTCCTTTGCGGACTGCAACGTTTTTCTTGAAACGCCGCTTTGAGCGGACGTTACCTTTTCAAAATTTTCAACCGTCAAATTCTCTTGCTTAAATAAAGGAATTTTAGATGAGCCTGCGCCTTTTATCTCTATCGGCGTGAAGTTATCGATTATTGCTTGATTTTTGTTTTCCGTTTGCAAAGGCTTGTTTCCGCCGTTTACGGATAAACTTGCAATTTTGTCTTCTAACGTTTTTATTCTTGCCACCAAAGAATCGAAATCGCAATCCACGTCCGGTCTTGCAGACTTTATCGCCGCCGTTTCAAACACTATTCTAGGATGATTTGTATATTTAAGCGAGGCTTCCGCATCGGAAAAAATCTCTAAAATCCTAAGCAAACGACTATCGCTAGTGCTTTCTGCAATATCGTCTAGTGCGTTAAATTTATCTTCCGGCAAATTAAGTATATCGTTAGGCTTTTTACAAGTTTTTATCACCAACATATCTCTTAAAGTGCCGGTAATATCTTTTATAAGCACACCCATACTTTTGCCCAAATTGCAAAGATTGTTTATTATAGTTAAAATTTTGCCCGTTTCGCCGTTAATAAGCGAATAAATAAACTCACAAAGCAAATCAAAGTTAGTTGTTCCCAAAATATCGGCAACGTCGTCGTAAGAAAGTTTTCCCTGACTGAAAGAAAGCGCAGTATCCGCAATAGACAACGCGTCTCTTATACTTCCTTCTCCGGCTTTTGCTATCGCCGTAACGGCTTCTTTATCGTACTCTTTACCTATCTCATCGTATATGCCGCTAATCAACTCCGCAATTTTTTCCGTTGATATAAGACTAAAATCAAATCTCATACATCTAGAAAGTATTGTTGCGGGAATTTTATGTGCTTCTGTCGTTGCCAAAATAAAAACAGCGTGCTTTGGTGGCTCTTCCAAGGTTTTTAACAGAGCATTAAACGCCGCACCCGTAAGCATATGAACTTCGTCAATAATATATACTTTATATTTGCAAGATACTGGCGGATATTGAACTTTTTCTCTTAAATCCCTTATTTCGTTTACACCGTTGTTAGAAGCAGCGTCTATTTCAATCACGTCTATATTAGAAGGGTCTAAAAGCGCCTTGCAACTTTCGCACTTGCCGCAAGGAGAACCGTTTTGCGGATTTTGACAGTTTATTGCCCTAGAAAAAATCTTTGCACAAGAAGTTTTCCCCGTCCCGCGAGAACCCGTAAATAAGTATGCGTGACCAAGTCTGTCTGTTTCTATTTGATTTACCAATGTTTTTACAATATTATCTTGCCCGATAAGTTTATCAAACGTTTCGGGACGATATTTTCTGTATAAAGCAAGATAAGCCATAGTTTATTCTCCGTATATCGATGCAACTTTTTTTCTAATTCTTTGCAAAGCATTATCGATAGATTTTTCGTTTTTATCTAACCGTTGCGCAATTTCTTGATAAGAGTAGCCTTCTATATAAAGGTTAAAGATATTATACTCTAATTTACTTAAATTCCTTTTTATACTTTCGTAAAACTCTTTTTCGGACTCAGTTTCTATAAAGGTTTTTTCCGGATTATCCTTAAAAGAAATCATTAAAGCGCTTTTTTCCGCATCAAAATCCGAATCTCCGCTTAAAGAAATAAAATTGTTTAGCGGCTTATTTTTATCCGAATTATACCTTCTTATCAAAGACAATATTCCGTTTTTTACGCAAGCATAAACGTAGCTTTTAAAACTGTACTTTCCGTTGAAAGTTTCCACTGCGCGAAAAACGCCAAGCATACCTTCTTGCAAAAGGTCATCACTGTCTCCGCCGCACAAAAAATACGGTCTTATGGCAATTTTTACAAAGTCTTTATATCTTTGTATAACGGCAGTCATAGCATCCGTGTCTTTTTCTTGCGCCATTTTTACAAGTTCTTCGTCCGTATAATCCTTATAATCCATCTTTTTCTTTTAATTATTTTTTTGCGTTCTTTGCCTTACGGCTTCAAATACGGCAACACCGCACGCAACCGATGCGTTTAAAGAGTTAACCTTTCCAAACATAGGTATAGTAATTATCCCGTCACACTTAGATTTAGTAAGTTTTTTAACGCCGGAATCTTCTCCACCTATCACCAAACAGATTTTGCCCGTCAAATCGGATTTATAAATATCTCCACCGCCTAATTCCGCTCCGTACACCCAAAAACCTGCCTCTTTAAGTTTGTCTATCGCAACGTTTATATTGGTCACCCGGCATACTTTAACGTGGTTTAACGCCCCCTCTGAAATACGCATTACCGTATCCGAAACGGAAGCGCTTCTGTCTTTACCGATAATAAGCCCGTCAACGCCGGCACATTCGCAAACCCTTATTATACTGCCCAAATTGTGCGGATCTAAAATTTCGTTAAGCAAAACAATAAATCCGTCTTTATCCTTGCAGTCTTCTAAAACGTCTTCTAAATCGAAATATTTATAATCGGATACAAAGGCTATAAATCCTTGACTATGTCCGCCCTCGCTCTCTTTTTCTATCACGTATTTATCTACAAGTTGAACTTTTACCCTGCGAGAACGAATAGTATTTATAAGCCTTTTGCTAGCTTCATCTTTCAAGTCTTTTTGCACTAAAATTTTGTCTATTTCTTTATCCGTTTTTAATAATTCGTAAACCGAATTTCTACCTTCTACTTTCAATTTTCTCTTCCTTTATTAAGTAAAAAATTTATTCTTTCGTTATTGCCCGTAACGTATAAATATCCTAAAACCGCTTCAAATCCGGTTGAAGCGTTATATTCTTGCACGGACGCACTTTTAGATTTCGTTGGCTTTTTTGCATTTCTGCCACGCTTAAAAATGTCAAATTCATCTTCAGTTAAAAGTTCTTGAATCTCCAACACAAATTTTGCCTGCGCACAAGCGTTAACTTCTTTTACGGATAACTTGTTTAACTCGCCCGTTTTATAATCGGAAGAAAAAACCAACTTTTCTCTTACGAATAAAGAATAAACCGCATCCCCCACAAAAGCCAACACAACGGGGTTAAGATTTTTTGCTTTTTCTTTACTAATTATATCACCTAGTTTAAACAAGTATTTATCCCTTTTTTATAATTTTGTATTTACGTTAATCAATTTTTAGCATTAAATCAAAACGTAAACCTATACGCATAAATTATAACACAAAATCTCCCTAAAATACAATAGAAAAGCCCGATTTTTTGTATCGGGCTTTAATTATATTTTTTTAACAGCAAAATTCAAAAGACTGTACCGCCAAATACCCTACTATTCCCTTAAAAATCGCATAAGAAATTTTGTCTTGATACTCTTCCGTAATCAATAACGCCTCGTCTTCCGGGTTAGATAAAAATCCACATTCCGCTATAACGGAAGGATAGTCAGTGCAGTTAAGTATATAATAATCTCCGGCAAGCGCACTACATTCCCTTGCAGCCGTTTCCATTTCGTTAAAAGATTTTTGCAAATTCTCCGCCAAAATTTTAGAATCTTCGCTTTGTTCTTTATAAAAAACCTGCGCCCCTCTCCTAGAAGAAAGACTATACTTATTCATATGCACGCTAACTACAAGCGTCGGCTTTGCCGCCTCTATTATCTCTTTTCTCTTTAACATATCTTTCTTTTTAAAACCGCCTGTTGCCATTCCGTATAGCCCCGCATCGGAACTTCTTGTAAGAACAACGGAAAAACCCGCCCCAACCAAATAGTTTTCTAATTTTTTTACCACGCTTAAATTAAGTTCGCTCTCTTTAACCTTTGTGTTAACGCCGCATACTCCTGCATCTATTCCGCCGTGCCCTGCATCTAAAACAATTTTTACCGCACTAATTTCTCCACTCCCCACAGGATTATCTCTTAAAGCCCCCGCACAAATGGCAAAAGTTATAGCGGTAATAATTAAAACCGCAACAATTAAAACGTTTCTTCTTTTAAAAACGAACATCTTTCCCCCACAATATAAACCGCAAAAAAACAAATATCGTTTTTATTATATTTACTTTTTAATTTAAAAAATTATGCAAAAAACTGCCCCAATTTTAGGGCGGTTTTATATGTGTATATTTTTACTTTTTTAAAAAATTTTTGTCCACGTGCTTAAAAAAGCGTGGACAAAATGTAGACACAATACATATTTAGACACAAATAAAATCAATATTTAGTATTTTGCAAACAACAAAATACTACTCATTGTGGTTTTTACTTGATAAAACGCAAATAGTTTCTATGTGCTTGGTGTGGGGAAACATATCGAAGGGTTTTATAAACTCCACGTTAAATCTCGGGGTAAAATTTGCAGATTTTTTTATCTCTCCGTTTTCCACACACAAACTACCGATTAAAAGCCCAACGTCCCTAGCCAAGGTAGACGGCATGCAAGAAACATAAACTATTTTATCAACGTTGGCGCTTAATATAGATTTAATAACAGCTAAATCACAACCTTTTCTGGGCGGATCTATAACAACGGAAATTTTGTTGCCTTGCGCCTTTTCCTTTTCTATTAAATTTGGTAAGATTTCTTCGCACTTGCCGCAATAATTTGTGATTTTATCTTTTAAGCCGTTAGTGGCGGCAAGTTGGTTTGCGCAATCTACCGCTTCTTTTATTATTTCTATGCCTATTGCTTTTTTTGCTTGTTTTGCCAAAATTGCCGTCATCAAGCCGGCACCGCTATACGCATCTATAACGGTAGAATTTTTTGTATCACCTATCGCATTGCTTACGCTTTTATACAATTTTTCGCAAACACCGGAATTTACCTGCATAAAACTCTTTACGCCGATAAGATATTTTATACCAAGCATTTCCGCTTGATACTCTCCGTTGCCCTTTACCAAATAAAATTCTTCGCCGTAAATCACGTTAGAGCGGCCACCGTTTACGTTGACGTATAAAGAATAATTATCGCAAAACTCTTTGTTTAACAAAGATATAACGTATTCTATTCCCCTAACTTTTTTTGTTAAAGAAACGATAGTAAAAATCAATTTTCCGTCTATTTCTTTAACGGTAATTTCTCTTATTTCTCCACTAAAAGTTTCTTCGTTATATCCTTTTATGGCAAATTTTTCAAAATAAGTTTTAAAAATGGAAATAACGGTTTTTGTCCAACACGGATTTATGCAACAATCTTCTATCTCTACTACTCTATGAGAATTAGGTGCATAAAAACCTATCACCGTTTGACCGTTTTGATAAGCCACCGGCAACTGTAATTTGTTTCTATAACCAAAAATTTTATCCGAAGGCTCTGCATCTAAAAGTTCTACGTCCAGCCCTGCAATTTTATAAAAACAATTTTTAACGTTTTCCGCTTTGATATTTAACTGTTCTTTGTACAAAACGTGTTGAAGTTGGCATCCACCGCACTTTTTAAACGCCGTACAATTAGGCTCGGTTCTAAACGGGCTAGGTTCTAAAACTTCTAAAAGTTTACCAAAGGCTAAATTTTTTTGTATTTTAAGTATTTTATACCTAATTTTTTCCCCTTTAATAGAAAAAGGCACAAATACGACGATATTATCACGCCTTATCACGCCTTCTCCGTTAGAGCCGAAATCAGATACTACGTCAACGTATTCACAATTTTTTTCTAACATAAAAACCCATTATTTTATTATCTTTGAAAGATAACGATTTATCGCTACTCTAGAAACAAAAACGAATCTATCAAAAAGAAAGTAAAAAACCACACCTATTATAGCAACAAATAAATATACATTTTTTACAATAAATTCCGGAAGTCCGGCAAGCACTTGTTCCCCTATCGCCAAAATATAGAAAAAATAAGTACCGAATGCTACCGCAACCGACCACAAAAGAGATACACACCCAAATATATACTTATTAACGTTTTTTTGCATTGCTAAGCACTTAATTATGGGAAAAAGCCCAAAATAGAGCAAAAACAACGGAAAAACAACCGAATATATATTAAACCCGCTAAACAAAAACGCTATCACAGTTCCAACCAAATAACTTAGTACACACCCCAGATAAGAGCCTAAATATAACGGCATCAATACAAAAACCGAAGCGATCAACACCGCAACCAAATCAAAAAAATCTATATATGCGCCTAAAGTTAAAAATATAGCGATAAACGCTGCCGATATTGCGGAAATTGCAATTACCTTGCTTTTCATTATCTACAACAACCGTTGCAAAGCATATTAACGCAACACCAAGTGGTGCAACAATCCGCCATAGCACCGCAATCGTCCCCACCCATTTGTCTATTTGGGTTAGAACCTTCTTTAGAAGCATAATTTGCATTGCCGGAATGGAATTGTTGATTTGCAAAATTCATTTTATCGTTTAATTTTTTATAAGAATCTAGATATTTTACATTGTCAGGATCCATACTGATTGCAATTTCTAACTGCTTTTTACTTTCGTTAGTCCAGTTCTTTTTATAAAATATTACGGATTGTAAATAATGCCATTCCGCATTTCTATCGGAAAAATCATCTAAAAGACTTTGCGCAACGTCTAACTTTCCTTCTTTTATCTTATCCGCTATAAAAGAAAAATCCGTAGCGGAAGCATCGTTTGCAACGTGCTCGTTTCTAAAAGTTTTAATCTCGTTATAAGCAAATTCTAACTTCGTTAAATTTCTAGCAGCTTCGTTTCCCGCTTCCCCCTCTAAAAATCTGTCATTGGAATATTTTTCTTTTAAGTTTTTATATGCGATTTCTATTTCTTCATCGCTAGCGTTTTCGCTTAATCCCAAAACCTTATAATACTCTTTCATTATTTACTCCCTAATACTTTTTTAGTTTGCTCTCTAAGTCCGTTAAACAATATATTATCTGTTAAATCGTGATTGAATTTATATTCTAGATTCTTTGCATCGTCGTTTATGTCAGACAAAATAGCACCAAAAACAAACTCTAATTCTCTTGTGTTTTTTTCTATAAACTCTTTTTTAGATCGGCAGTCTTTATTTTTAATTATAAAAACGTTATAATTGCCTTTTTTTAAGTCTTTATCAAAATCGTCTACCGCATCTATAAGATAAATCCACTTGCCCAAGTTATACGATAAATTCTCTGCCCTTTCGTTTGTTTTATCTTTTAGCAAACTCTTACTTAAAGATTTCATCATATTGCCAAACGGATCGGCAACAATATCTAAACTGTCGCATAAAGACTTTTCGTACTCGTTGAGTTTTAAATAATTATCCTTAACTAATTTATCTAATTCGGGGCATTGTTTTTTTGCTTTTTTATACGCCCTTTTAAAAACGCCGCGCTTTAACTTTCCTTTATTTTCATCTAAAACGTCGTCACTAAGTTTGTAATAAGCCAAAATAACGTTTAATGCGCCTAAAGTTTTTGTCAACTCGTCAGGCACAGCAACTGGGCGCTTAGTAAGCCAGTGTGCAATGCACCTTTGCTTTTCTAACTTTACGTCTATACCGCAAAGGTTATGCAAAAGAACTGAAAAAAACGTAATATCGTAATTCAACGTAAACCTAGCCACGTTTCCGCAAGCACAACCTATGCCTTTGCATAATCCGCAATATATAGATTTATAAAGCACGGTATCTTTAACGTACATATTTGGGTTATCTGTTTTAACGTATCCGAACATTATCTTCTCTTTTTCGGAATAAGTCCGACCTTTTTATAAACCTTATTAAGGGTTTTATACGCCACGCAAGACGCTCTTTCCGCACCCTTACTCAAAATATCGTCTAAATAATCTTTATCGGCTAAAAGCTTGTTCTTTTCTTGCCTAATAGGTTCTATTTTATCTGCAACGGCTTCTCCTACTTTAATTTTAAAGTCACCGTAGCCCTTTCCTTCAAATTCTTTCTCCACTTCTTCTACGGTTTTGTCCGTAAATGCGGAATAGATTGAAATAAGATTGCTTATTCCGGGCTTATCTTGCGAAAAAACAATTTTATTATCGCTATCAGTGACAGCCCTTTTAAATTTTCTGACTATGGTATCCGGATCGTCGTTCATAGAGATAAATGCGTTTAAGTTCGCATCTGATTTACTCATTTTTCTGTTTGGCTCTGATAAGCTCATAACTCTTCCGCAGGACTTGCCTATATAACCTTCCGGCACCTTAAAAGTTTCTCCGAAACGGTTATTAAATCTTATAGCCAAATCTCTAGAAAGTTCTAGGTGTTGTTTTTGATCCGCACCGATAGGCACTAATTCCGATTGATACAGCAATATATCCGCTGCCATTAAAACGGGATAATCCATAAGCCCCATATTTATATTGTCCTCGTGTTTAAGGCTTTTATCCTTAAACTGCGTCATTCTAGACAATTCACCCGGATAACTTATGGTATTTAATATCCAAGTAAGTTCTGTGTGTGCGGGGACGTGAGATTGCGCAAACAAAATAGACTTTTCGGGGTCTATTCCGCAAGCCAAATATAACGCCGTAAGTTCGTAAGAATTTTTTCTCAAAACCGCGGGATCTTGCTTTACGGTAAGCGTGTGCAAGTCCGCAAGTGCAAAAATGCCGTTGTAATCGTCCTGCAATTTTCTAAAGTTTCTCAACGCGCCCAAATAATTACCTATCGTTAAAATTCCGCTTGGTTGTATCGCGCTAAAAAGCACCTTTTTATCTTCCATTATATTTTCCTATTAGTTTTATTTTATAAATTCCATAACCGCTTCAACGGTTTTATCTTTATCGATAACCTTTGTAAAACGCCTTTCTTTATTTTGCAATTCAAAAATTTGTTTAGGTATAGGCATAGCGGTTGTTTGCTCTAAAATCTCTGCGGCCTTAAATGCGTCTTTAACCGTTTTTCCGTTTATAGCCTTTAACACGCTTTGAGAAAACTTATACGGACTTGCCGTAGATAAAACCACAACGGGCTTGCCGTCGTTTTCAAAAGCCTTAAAATTCATTGCCGCATAAACTGCGTCAGAAGTGTGAGTATCTAAAACGTATCCGTATTCTTCAAAAATATCGCAAATTGTTTCTAAACAATCTTCTTCTTCGCAATAATCGGCTAAAAAATCCTTCTTTATTTCTGTAAGTTCGCTCTCTGAAATAGAATATTTGCCGTTTTTCTTTAACTCTTCCATTCTGTTTGCCGTAAGAGAAGCGTCCCTTCCGCTCACTTCAAACAAAAGCCTTTCAAGATTGCTGGAAATAAGTATATCCATAGAAGGAGACATCGTTTTAAAAAACTCTCTGTTTGCGTTGTAATCTCCGTTTGCAAAAAACTCCGTTAAAACGTTATTAGAGTTAGAGGCGCAAACAAGTTTATTAACGGGAAGCCCCATCTTTTTAGCATAATATCCGGCAAGTATATCGCCGAAATTGCCTGTGGGAACTACAAAATCCACTTCGTCCCCCATCTTAATTTCTTCAGAAGAAACCATATCTAGATAGGTAGAAAAATAGTAGGTGATTTGAGGAGCAAGTCTACCGAAGTTTATAGAGTTTGCACTAGATAAAACAACACCCTTATCTTTTAAATCTTTTTCAACGGTTTTGCTGGAAAAAATCTTTTTAACAGCAGTTTGGCAATCGTCAAAATTACCTAAAACACCAACGACGTTCACGTTATTTCCTTCTTGCGTGGTCATTTGCGCCTTTTGCATATCGCTTACGCCCTCGCTAGGATAAAAAACCATAATTTTAGTTCCGTTTTGATCCTTAAATCCTTCTAACGCAGCCTTACCCGTATCGCCACTAGTGGCAACCAAAATAAGCACTTCTTCTTTTATTCCGGAAATATCGCACCCTTTTCTCAATAAATAAGGCAAAAGTGTAAGCGCAACGTCCTTAAATGCAAGAGTCGGGCCGTGAAAAAGTTCTGCAACAAACAAATTATCGTCTAGCTTAACAACGGGAACAACTTCTTCATCATCAAACTTAGAGTAAGCCGCTTGGCAAGCGGACAACAATTCGTTATAATCGTATTCTTCTAAATATTTACTCAATATAAAGCAAGCCCTTTCGGCATAGCTCATATCAAGCATAGCATTCAAGTCTGCATTTACGCAAGGAAAAGTTTCCGGCACGAATAAACCGCCGTCTTCCGCTAATCCGTGTGAAATAGCATATGCCGCATTAACCGCAACGGATTTACCTCTAGTACTTAAAAATCTCATAATACACCGTTAAACAAATAAAAGTCGGAATAATCTTCCGACTTTTATTTTACACCATTTTATACATAAAAATCAACTAATCGATATGCTTTAATACAAATTCGGGCAAATCTTCTTTTGCCGCACTGCACGTAAGCACGAATTTTACGCCGAAATCTTTTTCAAGTTTTTCCATAGCGGTAAAAATATTTTCTAACTCGCTAAGCGGTTTGCCGGTTATTCTGCCAATGCCGTCCACGTAAATATATTCGTTATCGCCGCTTGCCGCAACTATTCCTTTAATAAATCCGCGGAAGCCTTCCATTCCTTGAATAGCAAATTGCGTCACGTCCAAAAATCTTATTTGAAATTTAAGGTCGTATGTATATCTATTGGTATCCGTAATAAAAACTACGTGACCTTTAGCGTTTTCAAGCGCATTATTTGCGCTTTCGATTATAGCCTTTGTTTTGCCGGTTCCTTTGGGTCCATAAAATATTTTCATGCAAAATTTTCCTCCTACATCTTGCTTATCTATATTTTATAATACTTTAACCGAAATTACAATAGGTTTTTAAAAATTTATTCAGCGTCTATCAATAATTTTTTATGAAATTCTTTATCGCATTGCATAAGCATACCGTCTAACTCGTCGTCACCCATAACACTGCATCTGCCGCTTTCGTATTCTTTATCTATCATTTCTTTAATTTTCAATACAATAGGATGGCTTTTATCTATCTTATGCTCTTCGGGAAGTTCGTAATACTCGTTTATCCAGTACGCAACGCCCGCCAAACCGCTTGTGTTGTTTATGGAAACGTGAATAGGACGATTTAATAACTTTTTGGTATCGAAGATATTATAAATCTCTTCGTCCTTTAACATTCCGTCTGCGTGAATTCCCGCTCTCGTAGAATTAAAACTTCTACCTACAAACGGCGTTCTGGAAGGAATAACGTAGCCGATTTCTTTTTCAAAATAACTTGCTATATCGGTAATAGCGGTATAATCCATACCGTCGTTAGTGCCTTTTAGAGAAGCGTATTCTATCGCCATAGCCTCTAACGGACAGTTTCCGGTTCTTTCACCTATACCTAATAAAGAGCAGTTTACGGCAGAGCAACCGTATAACCAAGCAGACGTTGCGTTTGCAACAACCTTATAAAAGTCGTTATGCCCGTGCCATTCTATAAGTTCACTAGGAACTTCCGCATAGTGATGTAGTCCGTAAATAATTCCGGGAACACTTCTAGGAAGTGCAGCTCCCACAAAGTTTACGCCAAAGCCCATAGTGTCGCACGCCCTGATTTTTATAGGCATACCACTCTCTTTAGAAAGTTTCATAAGTTCGGAAGCAAACGGAACTACAAATCCGTAGAAATCCGCCCTAGTAATATCTTCAAAGTGGCATCTGGGCTTAATTCCTGCATTTAAAGCGTCCTTTACAACGCCGAGATATTTATCTAGTGCTTGAGAACGGTTTAATCCCATTTTCTTAAAAATATGGTAGTCAGAGCAGCTAACCAAAACACCCGTTTCTTTAACGCCGATTTCTTTAACCAAATCGAAGTCTTTTTTATTAGCTCTAATCCAACTTGTCACTTCGGGGAATTCCAGCCCCAAATCCATACAAGCTTCAACCGCTTTTCTATCCTTTTCGGAATACAAAAAGAATTCGGATTGTCTTATAATACCCTTTTTACCGCCTAATCTAGACATCAATTTATAAAGGTCTACAATTTGCTTAACGGTAAAAGGAGAAGTAGATTGTTGCCCATCACGGAAAGTCGTATCCGTAATCCAAATTTCTTCCGGCATTGCTTGTGGAACAAAACGATTATTAAAAATAATTTTAGGAACGTTTTCGTAATCGAAAATTTCTCTATACAATTGAGGTTCGCTTACCTCTTGCAATCTATAATCGTAAACCTTTTCTTCTAAAAGGTTGGTTTTTTTGTTTAATACTACTTCTTTCTTTATCATATTAAATCAACTCCTTTAAGAATTTTTCTAGTCTGTTAAGACCTTCGCATATATCCTCTTTAGAGATAGCATAAGATAATCTCACGCAATTATCGTCTCCAAAGGCTATGCCGGGGATAAGAGCAACGCCTTCTTTAAGCGCCAAGTCCGCAAAGGAAAGTGAACCTTTTACTTCTTCTCCCTTATATTTCTTTCCGTAGAAATTAGAAACGTCTATAAACGCATAAAAAGCACCTTTAGGTTCGGAGCATATAACTCCGTCCATATTTTTAAGCCTTTCAAACATATACTTTCTTCTTTCATCGAAAATTTTCTGCATGTTTTCAATAAACTTTTCACCTTCTTCGTCTGCAAGAGCAACTGTAGAAGCATATTGAGATATAGAACAAGCGTTGCTCGTTGTGTGGCTTTGCATTCCGGATATAGCCTTTGCTATTTGGGTAGGACAAGCAAGATAGCCTATTCTCCAACCAGTCATGGCGTAAGTCTTACTCATACCGTTAATAATAACGGTGTGTTCTTTAAGATAATCGCTGCAAGACGCAATAGAAAAATGCTTTTCGCCGCCGTAAACTAGTTTTTCGTAAATTTCGTCCGAAATAACGTATAATCCGGCTTCTTCAACTACTTTTGCAATTTCTCTTATTTCCTTTTCGGAATAAACCGCACCTGTGGGGTTATTCGGGCTGTTAAGAATTATACATTTAGTTTTATCAGTCACGGCGTTTTTAATTTGTTCTGCCGTCACTTTATACCCGTTATCCCTATCCGCCTTAACGTAAACGACCTTTCCGCCCGCCAGTTTTATAAGTTCGGGATAAGTGAGCCAATAAGGAGAAGGCAAAATAACCTCGTCCCCGTCGTCAACCAAAGCGCAAACGGCGTGATATAAAGAACTTTTTGCACCGGAAGAAATTACTATTTGCTCCGGAGTATAGTTAAGCCCGTTATCTTTTAAGAACTTATCGCAAACCGCTTTTTTTAGTTCCATAGTACCGGAAGCGGGAGTATACTTAGTAAATCCTATATCAATCGCTTTTTTTGCCGCATTATTTATATAGTCGGGAGTATTAAAATCCGGTTCACCCGCACCGAAACCTATAATAGATATGCCTTCCGCCTTCATCTTTTTTGCCTTTGCGGTTATTTCCAACGTTAAAGAAGGGGCAATTTCCTTTACCTTTTTTGAAATCATAATATCTCCTTTGTGCTAGTAAGTTATTCTTCGTCTTGCTCGTTTGCAAGTCTGCTTTCTCTATCTGCAATTCTAAGCGCTTCAACCATATCGTCTATATCGCCCATCATAAAGTTTTCTATAGAATGAAGAGTTAAACCTATTCTGTGATCGGTGACTCTTCCTTGCGGAAAGTTATAGGTTCTTATTCTTTCGGAACGGTCGCCTGTCCCAACCTGACTTTTTCTGTTTTCCGCATACTCTTTTTCGTATTTAGACTGATAAAAATCGTATAATCTACTCTTTAACACTTTCATCGCCTTTTCGCGATTTTTTGTTTGAGAACGCTCGTCTTGACACAAAACGACTATACCCGTGGGAATATGCGTTAGTCTTATACAAGACTCCGTTTTATTTACGTGCTGCCCGCCTGCACCGCTAGAACGAAGAGTATCTATTCTTAAATCTTTTTCGTCTATATTAACTTCAACGTCTTCCACTTCCGGCAAAACCGCAACCGTGACCGTAGAAGTGTGAACTCTACCTTGAGATTCTGTTTCCGGCACTCGTTGCACCCTGTGCACGCCGCTTTCAAACTTTAACTTTGAATAACAGCCTTTACCGGAAATCGAAAATACGACTTCTTTTATTCCGCCAAGTTCCGTAGAGTTATTCTCTATCTCTTCCGTTTTCCAACGGTTTCTCTCTGCGTATTTAACGTACATTCTGTATAATTCGTAAGCGAACAAGCTCGCTTCTTCGCCGCCTGCACCGCCGCGAATTTCCATTATAACGTTTTTATCGTCGTTAGGGTCTTTCGGGAGAAGCAAAATTCTTAACTCTTCAATTACTTTTTCAAGTTTTTCTTTGCAAATTTTCAGTTCTTCTTCCATCAACTCTTTCATTTCGGGGTCACTTTCTTTAGGTAGTCCCTCTAAAAGATCTTGCTGTTCTTTTACAATCTTTTTATATTCACGATATTTATCGACCGTTTCGGTAATGTCGGAAAGTTCTTTCGTATACTTTTTCCACTCGTCTATACGTGAAATAACCTCACTATCACTTACAAGTTCATTCAGTTTATCGAAACGCTCTAACATTTTGTCTAGTTTTTTAAACACTAAAGCACCGCCTTAACTATTCTGTCAATATTTTCTAAATCTTTTATAATTTCAACATCTGTATAATCGGAAAGCATTTCTGCTATATCACTTGCTTGATTTTCTCCGCACTCTAAAAACAAAATCCCGCCTTTTTTTAAGTGGTTTTTTGCTTTTAAGCAAATTTCCCTGTAAAAATCAAGCCCGTCTTTTCCTCCGTCCAACGCCAAAATCGGTTCAAAATCTTTTACTTCTTTTTGCAAAGTTTCTATTTCTTCCGTTTTGATATAGGGAGGATTGCTTATAATCACGTTAAAATCTTTATCTTCTATCTCGCAAAATAAATCGCTTTTTATAAATTCTACTTCCGCACCGTTTTCTTTTGCGTTAATTTTTGCCAAATCAAGTGCGCCTTCACTCACGTCCGAAGCAAAAACTTTAGCCCCTGTTTTTTTATTTACGGCAATCGCAATAGCACCGCTACCCGTGCACAAATCCAAAACCTTGTCGCCTGCGTTTACAAATTTAACGGCGTTTTCCACTAACAATTCCGTTTCCGGTCTAGGAATCAACACTCTTTCGTCCACATTGATTTTGTATCCGTAAAAATCGGCGTTGCCAACGCAATACCAAAGCGGTCTTCCGCTTATGCGTTTATCAACCAAACCGTTAACTTTTTCAACGAATTTAGGTGAAACAATTACATCTAAGTTTAATTGATCTCTTTTTACGCCCAAAGTTAAAGATAAAATCCACTCCGCTTCCGCATACTCTTCTATGCCGTTTTCTTTAAGCCTTTCGCTTACCTTTTTTAAAAGTTCGCTCCTTTTTATCGGCAAAACGAATTCTTTTTCCGGAATCGTTTGGTCGTTATCCATTTCCATAACCGTTTTAAACGCAATAATGGCAACTTCTAACATTTTATCGTCCGGCTCTCTCGTTGTAATTTTTTGCAATAAAAGCCCAGGTGCTTTTAGGGGGTAAAAAATTTTACTGTCCGTTTTAGAAAGTGCCTTTAACAATTCAAAAGAAATTCCTGCAATCATAGGCAAAAAGGCTATTTTACACAAAAATCTAATAAAGCCGCTTAAATCAACACCACCGCTTTTTAGCAAAGCTTCAAAACAAGCAAAAACGATAATACTGATAAGCATAACGAATATTATAAACGTCGTTCCGCACCTATCGTGAACTCGGCGGCATTTTTTTGCATTCTCCACCGTCAAATCCATACCCTTTTCGTAGCAAGTGATGGTTTTGTGTTCAGCCCCGTGATACATAAAAGTGCGCCTTATATCTTTCAACGCAGAACACAGTAAAATATATCCAACGAAAATTAAAAGTTTTAAGCCGCCTTCTATAAAGTTTTTTGCCCAAGGCGAAAACGCAAAGCCGTTGCCGACTATCGTTTCTACTAAACCTCTAATTGCCTGCGGCAAAAAAACAAATAAAAATACCGCCAAAGCAAGCCCAAAAACAACCGAAACGGTGCTTACAACGCCCATTACGTTTACTTTTAGTTTTTCCGCAAGCCATTTTTCCGTTTTACTAGGCTCTCCTTCACCGAAAACTTCCGCAGAACGCATTAGCGCTTTCGTGCCGAAAACCAAAGAATTTATAAAGGATACAAAGCCTCGTATGATAGGAAGACGGAGAAAACTTTTCTTCGCCTGCGGTTTTATGCGCTTAGATTCCACTCTGATAATTCCGTCCTCATCCCTTACGGCGGTAGCAACGGAAGTTTTACCGCGCATCATAACCCCTTCTAAAACGGCTTGCCCGCCTATTTGGGTTTTTGTTGTTTTTTTATCCTTCATATACCCTTTTTAAGTAAAAAATAAGGCTTTAAGGGTAGAAAAACCTTAAAGCCGAAATAACAAATACTATTTTGCCTTGCTATATCTCTTGTTGAACTTATCAACACGCCCGCCGGTGTCTACCAACTTTTGCTTACCGGTAAAGAAGGGATGACATTTACTGCAAATATCAACCTTTATAGTGTCTCCTTTTTTAGTTGAACCGGTTTTAAAAGTTTCTCCGCAAGCACATACTACTGTTACTTCATGATAATCGGGATGAATATCTTGTTTCATAATGCACCTCTTTTTTATTCTCCGTGCTATTATATATTATTTTTCGGGTTTAGTCAACTGTTAAACAAACAAAATTAACAATTTTTATCAAAACTTTTGCTTTAACAATACGCCCGAAAAATACTTGATTTTTTTTATTGAATATAATATAATGTCAATAATTTTTGAAATTCGCTTTTACACGGAGTGAAAATGAAAGGTTGGAAATTAATTAAGCCCGAAACGCTTAAAGAAGAACAAATCGACGAAACGCAAGCAGGCGATAACGTTGCAAAGGTAAAAATAACCAAAGCACTTATCTCCTTACCTTCCGTTTTAAATTATTTAGGCGAACTAGACGGCGAAAACAACGTTGTTTTAGGCAATCAAGGAATAGGCATTGTTTCGGATACTCCCGCAAATCTCTTTGGTTTAGAAGAAGGAAAAAGAGTTTACGTAGAGCCCAACAAACCCTGTTTAGAGTGTTTTAACTGCAAAAACAACGAAGAAGACAAATGTTCAGAGGTTTTAGTTGCAGGAGAAGATTACAACGGGTTTTTATCCAACTTCTTTTCTGCAAACGCAAGTAAACTTTATCTTTTACCCGATAGCGTTTCCGATAACGATGCACTTTTTATAGGTCACGTTTCACTCGCCGTAAGCATCATAGATAAGTTAGATGTTCAAAAGGGAGATTACGTAGTTATAGTCGGTGCAAACAACTACTCTAATATTTTGGCTCAACTACTAATATACTATCAAACCGTGCCCATTTTGGTCGGATTTAACCAAGAAGACCTAAATATTGCAAAAGAAACGGGCATCTACTACGTTTTAGACCAAAACGAAAACTGGCAAAAAGAAATTTCCGGTATAACGGGCGGAAGAATGGCAAAAAATTTGGTTTATTTTTCCGATTCTAATATTCCCGTTGCAAAAGCGTTTACCCTTACTTCTTATAATGCAAACGTTATTTTTACGGGTATTTCGCATAACAACAACCCTATTTCGTTTACAAAAGCAATCAAAAAACAACTTGTAATACGCTTTGTAAACTCCCCCGTTGGAAACACTGCTTCTAGCATAAACCTTTTAGCAAACAAGGCAATAAACTTTTCGCACTTAAAAATTTCAAATACTAACTACGAAAATGTTCCTGAAACCTTTATAACTCTAAAAAAAGAATTAGAAGAAAGGGGCAGAATTCACGAAACCATAGTCGATATAGACTAAAAACAAACTTAAATAAAAAGACTGCTTTTTATGAAAAAAAAACATTTCGCAAAAGCAGTCTTAATTTTTATAATTTATCTTCCGTTTTCTGTTTATAAAACGCTTTTAATATTTTTCTTATAAAAAGCGGCGGCTTAAAACAATAAATCTTCATACATTCACCTCTCGTAAATATATTATGCCTTTATGCCCCTTTTAAGTTCAAAAAATTAAAGTTCTCTCAACTCTTTTATTATTTTAGCACGGTCAATTTCTTTAAATACGGTATTTCCTGCAACTATAACGTTTGCTCCGGCCTTTTTTACACTAGAAACGTTGTCTTTGGTTATTCCGCCGTCAATTTCTATATCTATGTCTTTTCCGGAACTTAAAACCAACTCTTTTACTTCTTTTATCTTAGTCAAAACACTCTCTATAAACTTTTGTCCGCCGAATCCGGGAAAAACGCTCATAAGAAGAACCATATCACATTCTTCTATAACACTTTTAATATTAGAAACGGGCGTATCCGGATTTATAACCGCACCGCACTTTACCCCCAATGCCCGTATCGACCTTAACGTTTCTTTTAATCTTTCTTTACAAGCTTCTTCGTGAACGGTGATTATATCAGCACCGGCTTCTGCAAATTTTTCTATATAATTCCACGGTTTAACAATCATCAAGTGCGCATCGAAAACCGCAGGCGAAAAACCCCTTACATCCTTTATCAATTTAGGTCCAAATGTTATGTTTTTAACAAAAACACCGTCCATAACGTCTAAATGGATAACGTCTGCACCATCTAAGGTGATGTTTTTTATTTCTTCACCTATTTTAGAAAAGTCTGCGGATAAAACCGAAGGTGCAATTTTTATCATAAAATTCTCCGATAAATTTAATTTTCTTCTATATATTTTTGCCTAAGTTGCCCGCAGGCGCCGTCAATATCTGCCCCCATACGCCTTCTTACGGTTGCAGATAGTCCGCCTTTTATCAATGCGCCCATAAAACGGTATGCCTTTTTATCGCTTACAGTAATAAGGTCTTTTTCTTTCACTTCGTTTAGTCTTATAAGGTTAACGTGGCAAGGCTTACCCTTTAACAAATTAATTAAGGCTTCAGAATGTATTTCGGTATCGTTTTTTCCGTTTATTAAAACATATTCAAAAATATATCTTCTACCCGTCTTGTCAAAATAATTTTCACAAGCGGTTAAAATTTCTTTTATGGTATACTTATTTGCAACGGGCATAATTTCTTTTCTTTCCTCGTCAAAAGGAGAGTGTAAAGAAACGGTTAAATTAAGCGGCAAATTTTCATTTGCCAAATCGTACATTTTAGGTACTAAGCCGCAAGTGGATAAACTAACGTTTCTCGCGCTAACGTTTAGCCTGTCTTTTGCCGAAACCGTTCTTAAAAACCCCACAACGTTTTGATAATTGTCCAGCGGCTCTCCACTTCCCATCAAAACAATGTTTATAATCTTTCTCTTATCGCCTAAACCTCCGCCCAAATATCTGTTTACGCAAACTACTTCTCCGTAAATCTCTTCGGCGGTAAGATTTCTAATCAAACCATTTAATCCGGAAGCACAAAACGCACAACCCATTCTGCACCCTACCTGCGTAGAAACACAAATAGTGTAGCCGTATTTATACTTCATTAAAACGCCTTCTATAACATTTCCGTCCGCTAAAGAAAATAAAAACTTTTCAGTTCCGTCTTTAGACTTTAATGATTTTAAAATTTTAGTGGGCTGGGCAATAAACTTTTCACTTAAAACGTTTCTTAGCGTTTTAGATAAATCCGTCATCTCGCTAAACTCTAATCCTAAATTTAGTGCGTTAAAAATTTGAGTGGCTCTAAAAGATTTTTCACCCAACCCGATTACAACGTTTTTAACCTCTTCTAAACTGTATTTTAACAAGCAATCATTCATTAAAAAACTCTCTTTAATTTAGCAAAATAAAATCCTAAACCGTAAAATTCATCAGGTAAAAACTGCAAAGTACCGTCAATGTTTTTTGCATTGATTTTACTAACGGTTTCTACTATTTCAAACCCCTTTATATCAGACATAAACGCATCTAAAATCTTCTTGTTTTCGCAAGACAAAACCGAACAAGTAGAATAGTATAAATATCCGCCTTTTTTTACGTAAGAAGAAACAGTTTTCAATATCTCTAATTGCTCTTTGTTTAGTTCTTTTATGCCGCTTTCTTCCCTATTTAATTTCATATCCGGATTATCGTTTATAACGCCCGTTCCACTACAAGGAACGTCCGCCAAAACGGCATCAAACTTATAGAGCAAGCTCTCGTCTAATAACTTAGCATCCTTAACGCAAGCAAAGACGTTTTCTCTATTCATTCTCTTTTTATACTCGTTAATCAACTCTACCCTGTGCGAATGAATATCCCAGGAAAAAACGTTTTTACACTTATAAGAAAGCCTTATACTTTTTCCACCGGGCGCAGCGCAACAATCCAGCAAGTTTTCGCAACGTTCTACGCCGTCGCATATAGCAACTGAACCTAATGCCTGATAGGTGTATATGCCCTTGTCATAATCGGAATTTCTAACAAAATTATCAAGCAAAAAAACGTTTTTATACGGTGTGATTTGATATTCTAATCCTAATTTATCAAGATATTCTTTTCCGTCCGTATCGTAAAAAGAAAGGCAAGTTTTAGAATTTTTAGAAGCCATTATTCTTATTGCCTTATCCTCTCCGTAATCGTTTATAAGTTCTTTTACCAAAAACTTAGGATAAGAATATTTAACGGAAAGCATTTCCTTTTTTTCCTGTGGGAGCAGGATATCTTCGGAAACGAACTTCCTTAAAAAAGCGTTAACAAATCCGGAAGCACCGCTTTTTCCTAATTTTTTAGTCAATTCAACGGCGTTTTTTATTACAGCATAATCGTGCTTGTTTAAGTATTTAATTGCGTACATAGATACTTTAAGTATAGTTCTTATCGCAAGTTTAGGACTTTTTTGAGTCAAATACTTAATATAATAAGACAGTTCTATATCTTTATCTAAAACTCCATAGCACGTTTTTATGGTTAACGAGCGATTTTTTTCTTCTATAAAAGTGTTTAATATCGCCTGTTTAAGATAGGTTTTTTCGCTGTAAACCTTATTTAATATTTGATAACAATCGTAAAAATAGTTAACCATAAGCCTAGTTAAAAAGGTATCCTTTCTCTATTTGCGTGCCACGCAAAAAATCTTTAGAATTCATTTGTTTACCGCCCGCTTTTTGCAAAGTTTCCACCAAAACAGCACCCGTTTTGCAAGCAATCTCTAATCCTTTATCGGTTGAAATAACTTCTCCCGCGCGCCCTTTTCCTTCGGTTTTAACAGCCTTAAAAATCTTTAACGGTTGTCCGTTAAAAAACGTATACGCCACGGGAGAAGGATTAAACGCCCTTATTTTATCTACAACGCTTTTAGAGTCTTGATTAAAATCTATAAGCGCATATTCCTTTTTTATTATTTTTGTTAACGTTGCCAAGTCGTTATTTTGGGGAATAAACTTTATTGTTCCGCTTTTTAATAAGTTAACCGCCTCAATAATTAACTCTGCACCTATTACGGACAATCTTTCAAACAATTCTCCACAAGTCTCCTGCTCTTTTATCGTGGTTTCTTTTGATATTATGATATCGCCAGTGTCTATACCGACATCCGTTTTCATTATAGTCACGCCGGTTTTTTCTTCTCCGTTTAAGATAGCATAATGTATAGGGGAAGCCCCGCGATATTTAGGCAAAAGCGAAGCGTGAATATTATACACGCCGTATTTAGGTATATCTAAAATTTCTTTTGATAAAATTTGCCCGAATGCACACGTAATAACCAAATCCGGATTAAGGTTTTTAAGATCCTCAACCCCCTCTACTCTAATTTTATCGTACTGCAAAACGGGAATACCTTTTTTAAGCGCATATTCCTTTACCGGCGGTGCGGTTAAAATTTGTTTTCTACCGAAAGGTCTGTCTTTATTACAAATTACCGCAACAATTTTATCTTCTTTTAAGTTTTCAACCAAAGATTTTAGCGGTTTAACCGCAAAATCCGGCGTTCCCATAAAAACAATTCTCATACCTAGTCGTTATAAACGTTTTGTGCCTTATCTAAATATAATATGCCGTCTAAATGGTCGTTCTCGTGACAAAAAGCCCTTGCCAAAAAACCTTCCGCTTTAACGGTAAATTCCTTTCCGTTTCTGTCAAGTGCCTTCAAAACGACCTTTAACGGTCTTTCAACCGTTCCATACTTTCCTTTAACGGATAAGCACCCTTCATCTCCTACTTGCCTACCGGACGATTTTACTATTATCGGATTTATACATTCGTAATATTTATCATCGACTTTAACAACAAAAATTCTTCTTAAAACGCCAACTTGCGGTGCAGCAAGCCCAGCACCGTCCGCCTTTAACAGCGTTTCTTTCATATCGTCTAATAAAGTAATTATTTTATCGTTTATTTCAGATACTTCAAAGCATTTTTTTCTTAAAACCTCGTCGCCAATTTGTACAATATTTCTCGTTGCCATATTTTACCTTTTTTAAGTTAAATTATTAGGATTTATTTCAAAAGAAACATAAACTCCCTTGTTATCGTATTTTTTTACGGTGTAATACATTGTATCTATCAGTTCTCTTTCACCGCAAACAATTCTGGTTAAAATTTGAAATCTAAACTTGCCTTGCAACCTTTTTATAGGTGCTTTCATACAACCGAAAAACCTAAACTTATCTTTGTTTTGATTGTATAATCCGCTAATTTCGGAATGGCACGCCTTCGTTGCAGACAAAGCAATTTCTTCGTCGTCACCGGAAATCAATATTCTTACAATATCGGTAAACGGCGGAAAAGCAGTTGCTTTTCTAATAGAAACTTCACGCTCGTAAAAACCCTGATAATCATATTTTATAGCCTGCATTAAAACGGGATTATCCGGAGAATACGTTTGCAAAACAACCTTTCCCTTCAAATCCGCCCTTCCGCTCCTGCCCGCCACTTGGGTTATTAACTGAAAAGTTCTTTCCCCCGCTCTGTAATCGGAAAAATGCAAACTTTGATCGGCATCTAAAATTCCCACCAACGTCACAAACGGAAAATCGTGCCCCTTTGCAATCATTTGCGTTCCAACCAAAATATCCGCCTGTTTTTCGGCAAAACTGCTTAAAATCTTAAAATGCCCTTCTTTACTTTGGGTTGTATCCCTATCCATTCTTAAAATTCTAGCCTGCGGAAAAAGTTTTTTCAATTCTAAAACAACTCTCTCCGTTCCCGTTCCACCATACCTTATGTAAGGGCTTCCACACTCTGTACAAGCGGAAATCATTTTATATTTAGCCCCGCAATAGTGGCAAAGCAAAGACTCGTCTTCTTTATGATAAGTTAGCGAAACGTCGCACGATTCGCACTTTTGAACGTGTCCGCATTCCGTGCAAACAACGGTTTTTGAATATCCCCTTTGATTTAAGAATAAAATCGCTTGGTTTCCGCAAGATAAACACTCTTCCAGCTCCGCTTTAAGCGCAGAAGAAAAAAGCGTGTTATTTCCTCGCCTTACTTCGCTTCGCATGTCCACAATTTCAACCTCTGGAAGGGGCTTTTTATTTATTCTTTCGGGAAGTTCTATCAAATTATACTCCCCGTTTTTTGCCCTCATAAAACTTTCTATAGAGGGCGTTGCACTTCCTAAAACAATCTTTGCACCGTTAAAATTTGCCCTAAACTTAGCAACCTCAAGCGTATCGTACCTAGGGCTAGATTCGCTTGAATAACTTCCGTCGTGCTCTTCGTCTATTATAATCACACCAATATTTTCTATCGGAGAAAAAACGGCGCTTCTTGCACCTATAACGATTTTTGCTTCTCCGCTTCTAATTCTCCACCACTCGTCAAACCTTTCTCCGGCAGAAAGACCACTATGTAAAATAGCCGCAGCATCACCGAATCTTCCCCTTAACTGTTTTAACATTTGCGGAGTTAAAGATATTTCCGGAACAAGCATTATCGCGGTTTTGCCTTTTTCCAAAGCGTTTTCTATCAAACTCAGATAAACTTCGGTTTTTCCGCTACCCGTCACACCGTACAGCAAACTTATGGATTTTTCCGTGTTTTCCACACTGAAAACCGCAGATTTTTGCCTTTCCGTAAGCTCAACTTTTTTATCTTTTTTTTCTAATTCCTTATACGGCGCTCTAAAAGCCTTTTCGTTTACGGTATAAGCGTAGCCTTTTTCTATCACTTTTTTTACCGCTTGAGAACCGAATTTTTGATTCATTTCAGACAATTTATACTTGTTTCCGTCTAAAATAAATTCCAAAAACGCTTTTTGGTTTCTTGCCGTTTTAGAAAATTCAGGAAAAGCCCCGTTTATCTCACAAGAAACGCAAACGTAGGTGGTGTATTTTTCTTTCACCTTGCCTTTTCTCATTTCCGTAGGCAAAAAAAGCCTTAGCGCAAGTGCTTTAGTCACGTAGCATTTTTCGGCGATATAATCGGTAAGTTTTAACGTCTCTTTAGTAAGTGCAGGCGTTTCTTCAAGCACGCAAGAAATAGGGCGAATTTTTTCTTCGGGATAAACGCTTTTATCTTTTACCCCGATAACAAAGCCCTCTATTTCTTTTTTTCCGAACGGCACTATTACACGACTACCAGCCTTTATCGTGCCATCGTCCGAAAAAGAATATTCAAAAATCTTATCGACTTCCGTGTGGTTTATATCGACGATTACGTCTGCAAACATTTTCTTTCCTTTTTAAGAAAAACAAGTCCACAAAAACGGTGGACAAGTTAGGCAATCAGTCTTTTACGGCGATTAACTTTCCGTCTTGAATTTCTTGCGCTGCTATCGAAAGGGGTTTAACCTTATCGAAAGCGTCGGTTTGACCGTGACTTTGCGCTTGATCCATAAGTTGCCTTGCACGCTTGCTTGCTACAACGCAAAGTTCGTATTTAGAGCCTATTTTTTCCGCTAATTCATCAATCGGTGGTTTATGTATCATTTTTATTTTCTCCTATTACTTGGTTTTTTCTTTTAATAATATTTCTTCTATTTTATTAACCGCTTCTTCTACACGGTCGTTTACAACCACGTAGTCGTAAAGGTCTTCTTTTCCTAATTCGTAGTCTATTCTATCCATTCTTTGTTCTATCTTTTCGATAGACTCCGTGTTTCTTTTTACAAGCCTATTCAATATTTCGTCTCTAGAAGGCGGAACAAGCATTATCAAAACGGCTTCCGGAAAATTCTTTTTAACGGTCAATCCCCCGTTAACGTCTATCTCAAGCAAAACGTCTTTCTCTTCTAGATTTTTCAAAACAAAATCTTTCGGCGTTCCGTAATAATTTCCAAAATGTTCCGAAAACTCTATAAATCCGCCGTCGGAAACCTTTTTTAGAAACTCTTCTTTAGAGATAAAAAAGTATTCTCTTCCGTTTTTCTCACCCTCTCTTGGCAAACGGGTAGTGCAAGATATACTGAGTGCAACACCGTTTTTTTGGGATAAAATTTTAGCAACAGTTCCTTTCCCAACACCGGAAGGTCCTGACAAAACAAACAAAACGTTTTTCATATCACTCCAAATTTTGAACTTGTTCTCTCACTTTTTCTATCTCGTTTTTAAGAGATAACGCATACCCCGTGATTGCCAAATCGTTGGCTTTAGAGCATATTGTGTTTGTTTCTCTGTTAAATTCTTGCATCAAAAAATCTAGTTTTTTTCCGCAACCTTTAGTTTTTACTATATCGCAAAATTGATTTATATGAGAGTTTAATCTTGTCAACTCCTCGTCAATATTGCTTTTGTCAACAAAAAAAGCAACTTCGTTTAGCAGCCTTGTTTCGTCGTAATTCACGTCCGAAAGAGCGGTTTCTATTCTGGCTTTTAGCTTTACTTTATACTCTTCGCTTACAAGCGGAGCACGCTCTACTATGTTGTTTTTTAGCAACTTTATAGTTTCCATTCTAGAAAGCATATCCAAAACCAACTTTTCGCCTTCTATCTTTCGCATTTCATTTAAATTTATGCACGCAGACTTAACCGTTTCAAGTATCACGCCCTTTAAATCTTGATAATCGGGCTTTATTTCTTCAACCAAAACGTCCGGTAGTCTTAGTAAAACCGAAGAAGTTAAATCGTTTTCCACTCCAAACTCTTTACTAAGCGTTTCACCTGCCTGATAATAACCTTTTGCCTTTGCCGTATCTATATAAACGGGGGCATTTATTTCTCTTTTGTCGGAAAAAGAAACAAATAAATCTATTCTGCCGCGCAACACGTATTCCGCAACGGTTTTTCTAATAGCATCTTCAAAAGCCAAAAATGCTCTGGGGCTTTTTACGTTAAGGTCAAAATTTCTGTTGTTTACGGTTTTAATTTCGACCAAAAGTTCCAAGCCGTTTTCACTATATAACGCTCTTCCATAGCCGGTCATACTGAACATTACGGTTTTCCTTCCTTTCGTTTTATCTATTTTGTCACAAATATAATATTATTTCAACTTTTTATTATATTTTTAAACTCTTCTTCGCCTATTATTTTTATATTAAGCGCCTGTGCTTTAGAAAGTTTGCTTCCCGCATTCTCTCCGGCAATAACCAAAGTAGTGTTTTTAGAAACGCTACTCATAATCTCCCCGCCCAAAGACTCTATTATCTTAAAAGCATCGTCCCTTTTAAATTCCGAAAGCGTTCCCGTAAGCACAACTTTTTCTCCGCTAAACACACCGCCGTTTTCTTTCTTTTCGTTATCTATCGGAATAATGCCTAAACTTAACAAATTTTCTATTTCTTTTTTGTTTTCAGAATTGCTAAAAAACCCAAAAACACATTCTGCGGTAATTTCACCTATATCTTTTAAGTTGACCAAGATTTCTTTTTTCGCTTCCATCAGTTTTTGCAAGCTACCGAATTCGTTTGCTAAATCCTTAGCCGTTTTTTTGCCCACGTTATCTATACCCAAAGCATAAATAAAATTAGCAAGTTCAACTTTTTTAGATTTTTCTATAGAATCAAAAAGATTGTTTGTTTTCGCTTCCTTAAATCCTTCTAAAGCGATTATTTTTTCTCTATCTAACCTATATAAATCGCTAAAATTTTCAACGCCGAATTCGTCATACAAAAGCCCTACGGTCATTTCGGAAAATCCGTCTATATTCATTCCGTTTTTACACGCAAAGTTAGCAAGTTTAGAAACAACTCTCGGTTTACAATGTTTGTTCGGGCAAAACAAATTTGCGCCGTTTTCTATAAGTTCGCTCCCGCAATACGGGCAAACCTTAGGTTTAGCTATGTCCAAGCAATTATCGTAATACTCGGTTGTTCCAAGGATTTCAGGTATAACTTCGTTGCTTCTCCTTACCAAAACCCTTGCGTTAATTTTTACACCCTTTCTTATCACGTCTCCGTAATTGTTAAGAGTTGCCTTTTTAACCGTTGCGCCCGCTAGAACGGTAGGCTCTAAAATTCCTAAAGGCGTAAGTTTTCCCGTCCTGCCAACCTGCCATAAAACATCTTTTAAAACAGTTGTCACTTCTTCTGCTTCAAACTTATAAGCCATTGCCCAACGCGGAAATTTATCCGTATTTCCAAGTTTTTCCCTCACGGAATAGTCGTTAATTTTTATAACGGCACCGTCAGTTAAAATATCTAGTGTTTTTCTATTGATTTCAATCTCGTTTATAGCAGACAAAACGGCGTTTATATCCTTGCAAACCCTAAAATAAGGGAATACTAAAAACCCGTTGTCTTTTAAAAACTCAAAGCAATCTGTTTGAGAAAACACGGTTTGTTCGCTCATATAATTAACGTTATAAAACATTATGTCTACTCGGCGTTTTTCTGTCTCTTTCGGGTCTAAGTTTCTTATTGCTCCGGCAACTGCGTTCCTTGCGTTTTTAAGCGGTTCTTCGGCGGTTTTGTTGTATTCGTTTAGGGCAGACAATCTCATTATCGCCTCTCCCTGAACTTCTAATTTTCCTTTATATTTTATTGTAAGCGGAAAACTTTTTACCGTCATAACTTGAGCAGTCACGTCTTCTCCGGTAATCCCGTTTCCCCTTGTAGTAGCCCTAACAAACCTCCCTTCGTCATAAGTAAGACAAACCGTTAACCCGTCGAATTTGTATTCTACGGTATAATCAAAAACGTCTCCGTCCTTTTTTACCCTTTTATCAAAAGCAAAAAGTTCTTCTTCCGTAGTTGATTTATCAAGACTGTACAACCTGTTAATATGGTTGTGTTTTTTAAAAGCAGAAACCGGTTCGCCCCCTACCCTTTTGGTAGGAGAATCAAACAAAACCGTTCCACTTTCTTGTTCCAATTTTTTCAACTCATCGTAAAGAACGTCGTACTCTTTATCTGAAACCGTAGGGTTATCTAGAACGTAATACTCATAAGCATAACGGTTAAGAGTTTTTACAAGTTCTTTCATTCTTTCAATCATAACAACTCCATTGGGGCAAATTTAGCAGATAAAGATTTAATGCCTATCTTATTAAACGCAACGTCTACAATCACGTTTTCTCCGCTCCCCTTTACGGCTATTACCGTTCCTTCACCGAATTTTGCGTGTTTAACCTTTACTCCGGACTTAAAGCCGGCATAATCCACGCCTTTTTGTTCTTTTGGCTTATTGTCTTTTAGCATAGTTTTAGCATACGTAGAAGAATATCCGCGAGAAACGCTCCTTTCCTCAAAAACTTCGTCTTTACCGTAAAAATCCTGCTTTTTATAAGAAAAAATATAGTCGTTTTCTTTTTTGAATGTATCGGGCGCTAAAATATCACGCCCTTCTTTCAAAAATCTAGACTGAACCATAAACTTTCTTTGCCCATACATATATCTGCTGTTTGCTCTTGTAAGGTAAAGTCTTTCTCTTGCCCTAGTGACGGCAACGTACATAAGTCGCCTTTCTTCTTCTAACTCGTCGTCGTTGTCGATACTTCTTGCAAGCGGCAATATATCTTCGTCTAAACCACCCACAAAAACGCACTTATACTCTAAACCCTTTGCGGCGTGAATAGTTGCAACCGTCACGGCGTTATCGGCATTTATATCGTCCGTATCAGAACTCAAAGTCACGGAGTTTAGGTATTCGCTTAAATTAGAACTTTCGCCGTTTGCAACTTCGTACTGTTCTGCAGAGTTCTTCAACTCGTCTATATTCATAAGTTTATTGCCGTTTTCTTCCGTTTTATCCGCAAACTGCTCTAAAAAATCGGTAGTTTCCAAAATGTATTGCATTAGTTTTGAAACGCCGTTTTCTTTGCTGTAATCAATAAAACTCTTTATCAAACACTTAAAGTTATACAGTTTGGTTTTTGCTGCGTTTCCTATGCTAGTTTCGTTAATCCTGTCTATGCCGTGAAAAAGCGAAAGCCCGTTTGCCGCACAAAACTCTTTTAATTCAGATAAGGTTTTTTCTCCTATTCCCCTTCTCGGCGATGCGATAGAGCGCAAAAAAGACTCGTCGTCATAAGGGTTGTTTACAACCTTTAAATATGCTAAAACGTCTTTTATTTCTTTTCTTTCAAAAAACCTGAAGCCGCCGAATATTTTATACGGAATACCGTATTTTGTAAATTCTTGCTCGTATGCTCTCGAAAGGGCGTTTACACGCATAAATACCGCAAAATCGCTAAATTTTAGCCTAGTATCCCTTGCGATAAGCCCTTTAATTTGCATAGCGGTAAATCCCGCCTCGTTGTTTTCGTCTGTTCCCACAAAGGTTTCTATCTTAACACCGTCGTCGTTATCCGTCCAAAGTTCTTTGGGGCGTCTTCCGGTGTTGTTCGCTATAATCTTGTTTGCCAAACTCAAAATCTTTTTAGTTGACCTGTAATTCTGTTCTAGCTTATATATTTTAGCGCCACGGTAAACGTCGTCAAAATTAAGTATATTTTCTATTTTTGCGCCACGCCAACCGTAAATACTTTGGTCATCGTCCCCTACGGCAAATAAGTTTCCGTGATATAAAGACAGTCTTCTTGCAATGGCAAACTGAACGGAGTTTGTATCTTGAAACTCGTCTATATGTATGTATATGAATTTTTTAGAATAATAGTCGGCGACCTCTTCTTTTTCTTTAAAAAGAATATAAGTTTTATAAAGCAAATCGTCAAAATCCAAGGAGTTAGAGCGAGCAAGCAAATCTTCGTACTTTTCGTACGCAGAGCAAATCTCGTCTATAAACCTTATATCGGAGTAAGCCTCTTTATACTCTTTAGGAGACAAACACTCGTTTTTGGCGGCGGAAATATGCCCTTTAACGACTTTTAGCAATTTATCCGCATCAAGTCCAAGTTCTTCAAAAGTTCTTTTAAGCGCCTTGTCTTTATCCGTTTCGTCGTATATGGTAAAGTTGCGGTCATAGCCTATTTTATCTATATCTCGCCTTAAAATTTTTACACACATACTGTGAATTGTGCACGCCCACATATCGCCAACGTCGCCAACGATATCTATAAGCCTTGTCTTCATTTCGTTTGCCGCTTTGTTTGTAAAAGTAATGGCAAGAATTTCCGAGGGCGATACGTTTTTTTCTTGAATAAGATAAGCGATTCTACTTGTTAAAACTCTGGTTTTTCCGCTACCTGCACCTGCAATTACCAAAACAGCGCCTTCGGTATCTAAAACGGGCTTTAACTGTTCGGGATTAAGTTTTTCTAGCAATTCTTTAACGTTTTCCATTTATACACAACCGTTAGTTTATTTTTTTAATAACTTTTTTACACAAAATTAAGGCTAATAATCTTTGCGCAGAATTTAAAATTTTATAATATAAATCTTTTAAGCATTATACCACAAACGATTACTCTAATTCAAGTTGTAAAAGCACCTTATTACACAAAAAAAACTTTTTTAATCACTTGCCTAATTTTTATTGCAGTGTTATAATTTTTTTATGAAAAAACAAAAGAGTTGGCTTTATAAAAAAACCGTAATAATCTCCGGTGCAAGCGGCGGACTAGGGTTTAACATAGCAAAAATTTTAATAGAAAAATATGATTGTACTATTTTAGGTATTGCAAGAAATAAAGAAAAAATAGAAAAAGCAATATCAACCCTAAACGGTAAAAGTAAAAACTTTAAGTGTTTTCTTTTTGACGTTTCTAAAAAAGAAAACTGGCAAAATTTTAAGATCCAACTAGAAAATTGCGGCATTTTTCCGGATATTTTAATAAACAACGCCGGTTTTATGTTGCCCTTTGATAAATTTGAAAACGTTGAAGAAAACGCTCTTGATAACATTATAAATACAAATTTTATCTCTTACGTAAACTCAACGAAAGAGCTTTTGCCTTTACTTAAAAAGTCAAAAACACCCGCCATCATTAACGTGGCTAGTTCTTCCGGATTGTGCCCCGTAGTAGGTCAAACACCGTATACGGCAACTAAATTTGCAGTAAGGGGATTTACGGAAGCGCTTATTCAAGACTACAAAAAGAAAATTTACGTTGGCGGTGTATACCCCGGTTTTATAAAAACGGATATAATGAACGGTTTTTCTTTGTCTTCAAGGTCAAAAAAACTGATAAACGCCGTTATGATGCCCGTAGAAAAAGCGGCAAAAAAAATAGTTAAAAGAATCTCAAAACGCAAAAAATACACTTCCACGGGTTTTGACGGAAAGTTTATGTGTTTTTTTGGTAGACTTTTTCCAAAAACAACCAGTTCTTTAATTACTTTCGTGCTAAAAAAATCCAAGCTAGACTTATTTGATAATTTATTTAAGGAGAATTAAAATGGAACGCATACTCACTATTCAAGACATATCTTGCGTTGGAAAGTGTTCTTTAACGGTTGCACTTCCTATCATTTCGGCTTTCGGCGTGGAAACCGCCGTTTTACCGACGGCTGTTTTATCAACCCACACGGCTTTTAACGGATTTACCTTTAGAGATTTAACTTCTGACCTAAACGATATAAAAAATCACTGGAAAAAACAAAACATAGGTTTTGATGCAATGTATACGGGATATTTAGGTTCTTTTGAACAAATACAAATCGTTTCGGATATATTCGACGAATTTAAGACAAAAGACAACTTTATTTTGATAGACCCCGTTATGGCGGATAACGGCAAACTGTATTCCGGTTTTGACCAAAAATTTGCAGACAGAATGGCACAACTTTGCAAAAAAGCGGATATAATCGTTCCCAACCTTACGGAAGCAAGCTTTATGCTTCATCAAGAATATATCGAAAGCGGATATACGGAAGAATATATTAAAAATACGTTAGTTAAACTTACGGATTTGGGCGCAAAAACAGCCGTTATAACCGGTGTTTCCTTCTCCCCCGATAAGTTGGGCGCATACGGCTACGACAGCCAAGAAAAACGTTTTTTCTCTTATTACAACAACCTTTTACCCGCAAAATTTCACGGCACGGGAGATGTGTTCGCAAGCGCGCTTTGCGGTGCTCTCGCAATAAAAAAACCGTTTGAAAAAGCGTTAAAAATCGCAACCGACTACACGGTAAAGTCCATAGAACTTACGCTTAAAAATCCAAATCATAACTGGTACGGCGTAGATTTTGAAAAAGCATTCCCCTATTTGATAGAAAAAATCAAGTAAAAACTTGTTTAATCAAAAAAGCCCTGTCAACACAGGGCTTTTTTCTTTTATTTGTTTAATTAAGATATTTAATTCGTAATGCGATTACCAAACTGTAGGTACATCATCTACATAATGCCAATAATTACCGGTTGAAACCCTTTTTTCGCTATAAAAATATATGGTAGCATTCAAAAAAGTATTTTTATTTGAAGAACTATCTATTCTTGCCCATTCTTTTGCCGTCCCACAATAAAATATTTTAGATAAATTATTACAGCCTAAAAAAGCATTGTTTTCTATACGAGTGACTGTTTTGGGTATAATCACGTTCTTTAAACCGCTACATTCACTCAAAACATAATTGTCTATAGTACTAACTTTCCCTCCAATATGCAAGTCTGATAATGAACTACACCCGCTAAACACATATTTCCCTATACTGCTTACGTTTTCTCCTATATTTACGCTTGATAACATACTACACCTGCTAAATGCATAATCACCTATGCTAGCTACACCTTCTCCTATATCAACGCTAGACAACATACTACACCCGCTAAATGCATATGTTCCTATACTAGATACGTTATTTGGAATAATTATACTAGCTAAATTACTGCAATTGCTGAAAGACGAATCCCCTATTGTTGCCACATTATCGGGAATTTTTATAGTAGATAAAGTTGAACACCCTCTAAAAACCGAAGTTCCTATAACTGTTATATTATTTGATAAATTTATATTTTTTAAATTTTTACATTCTCCAAAAGCATAATTACCGATATCTGTAATACTATCCGGAATAGTAATACTATACAATCCGTTTTTACCGTAAAATGCATAATCTTTTATGCTCGTCACGGGTAAACCATCATAAAGTTTCGGTATTGTTAATGAAGAATTTTTATACTCTCCGATACCGCATACTTCATAACTTTTTCCACTTGCGTTTAATACGTATTCCAGTTCGCCCGCTTCTTGCTTATCACCTTCTTCACAAGCAACAAACAAAAACGTAAAGGGAAAAATCAAAATTATTGCAAAAATTAAACTTAACAATTTCTTTTTCATAAATACATCTCCTATTAAATCATTAAAAAAGTGCCGCTAAAAATTGATAACGGCACTATGCAAAGCGCCTTTATCGCTTAGTTGCGACACTAACTTATTAACAAACCTACAGTAAAAGGTTTTATATAAATGCGAAAAGGTACACCTTACCAAGAAGATATACTTTTGCTGTAAGTTATTAAGTTAGGTCGCAAATCTATAATACAACATTAACATACAAATTGCAATACTTTTTTTATTTTAACATATAATCAGTGATATTTAAACATAAAAAAACCGCGCAAAAACGCGGTTTTTTGCTAATAAGAATAAATTATTTCACCAAAGCGGCGGCGCCTATTATGCCGGCATCGTTGCCAAGCGTGGCAACCAAAATTTCCGGTACGGGAGCGGCTTTATAACCGTAATTGAATTTTTGACAATATTCTTTTATTCTACTAATTAAATAGTCGCCTTGCGCACTTACGCCTCCGCCCAAAATAAACGCTTCCGGACGGAAAATATTAAACATACTCATCATACTTTCTGATAAATATTTAACGTATGTATCCCTTACCTTGCAAGCGGTTTCGTCACCCATTTTTGCACTTTCAAACGCCGTTCTTCCGTCAACCTTATCTATATCACCGCTAACGAAATCCCACATTTTAGAATTTTTATCTTGTTCCATAGCGATTTTAGTTTGCTTTATAAGCGCCGTCGCGGAAACGTACGCCTCTATGCAGCCTTTTCTTCCGCAACCGCAAGGTTCTCCGTCTAAAACCAAGGTAGTATGCCCTAATTCTGCACCTTTAGATTGATTTCCTTCAAACAATTTGCCGTCTATTATAATTCCACCGCCAACGCCTGTTCCCAAAGTGAACATAACGCAGGTTTTATATCCCTTAGCACAACCGTAAATTACTTCTCCTAAGGCAGCGACGTTTGCGTCGTTAGAAATAATCACGTTGGTATCTAAATTCTTTTTTAAAATATCGACCAAACTAACGTTATACCAGTTTAAGTTTGGCAAAAAATCTACCACGCCAGTGCTACTAGTGACCGCACCCGGGCAACCTACGCCAACACCCTTTACGTCTTTTATACTTAAACCGTTTTCTTTTAGCAATCTTTTTATAAGATTTGCAGTATTTTCTATATCTTTTTCCGCATTTCTTACGGTGACTACCCTATCTTTTTTTACAATATTTCCGTTTTCATCCACGATACCGACTTTTATACTCATTCCGCCGATATCAACACCTATAGAATACATTTTTATCAACTCCTTTGTTCCATCATAGATTTTACTTTCATCAGTCTTGTTCTGCTACTTCTTTCGCTTTCTTCTAGTTTCATTGTAATATATTTTATCGTTTCCGTCAAGTCCGGAATCATAACATATTCTAAAGCGTTTACTCTTCTTTTACTCTTTTCTATTTCATCCGCAAGCATAGCCGTTGTTTTTTCAACTTCCGCTAGCCTTATCATATTCAACAAAGCCTTTTCCGCCCGCTCTATAGAATAATCCGCTTCGCTAGTAGTATCTATAAAAGAATAGGGCAACGTGTTTTTTACCCCGCTTTCTTTAACCGAAAACTTAGGCACTTCAACCCCCATAACGTAAGATTTTTCGCACTCCAATTCTACAAAAGAAGACGGCATAGAAAAAGCAAGTTCAATGTCCGCTTCGCTCATTAAACTCCTTGCGTTAGAAAATTGAGAAAGAGCGGCAAAAACGTCTTGCTCAACTTCTTCTCTAAGCCGCTTATTCTCTTTAATCAAAACGGAAAAACGCCTTATCATTTCGTCCGTTTTGTCTTTTAACAATTTGTGCCCGCGTGTTGCCGTTTCAAGTCTTTTTTTCAACTTTTTAAGCTCCATACGGGTGGGATTTACGTTTATTCTAGTCAATTTTTTACCTATTTTTTAGACGTAGTATTTATCTATATATTCTTGTTTTATTCTCTTTAATTCGGATTTAGGAAGAATTTTTAACAACTCCCAACCAAGATTAAGCGTTTCTTCTATGCTTCTTCCTTTTTTGAAACCTTGCGAAACGTATTTTTTTTCAAACGCTTCAGCAAACTGCGCATAAAGTTTATCCGTTTCCGTAAGAGCGGCATCTCCTAAAATGGCTGCAAGTTCTTTTGCTTCTTTACCGCGTGCATATGCGGAAAACAGTTGGTTCATCGTATCCGCATGGTCTTCTCTAGTCTTTTCCTTTCCTATCCCCTTATCTTTTAATCTGGATAAAGAAGGCAAAACGTCTATCGGCGGATTTATTCCTTTTTTATACAACTCTCTAGATAAAATAATTTGCCCTTCCGTGATATAACCGGTTAAGTCGGGTATAGGATGGGTTTTATCGTCTTCAGGCATAGTCAATATAGGAATTTGCGTTATAGAACCTTTTTTGCCTTTAATTCTTCCCGCACGCTCAAACATAGTTGCTAAATCCGTATATAAATACCCGGGATATCCTCTTCTTCCGGGGACTTCTTTCCTTGCGGCGGATATTTCCCTTAATGCTTCGCAATAGTTGGTTATATCCGTAATAATTACCAAAACGTGCATACCCAAATCGAACGCCAAATACTCGGCGGCGGTAAGTGCCATTTTAGGCGTGGACAATCTTTCTATCGCAGGGTCGTTTGCAAGGTTTACAAACATTACCGTTCTTTCTATCGCACCCGTATTTTTAAAATCTTGTATAAAAAACTCCGATTCTTCGTAAGTAATACCAACCGCAGCAAAAACAACGGCAAACTTCTCGTCGTCGCTAAGCACCTTCGCCTGCCTTGCAATTTGTGCCGCAAGTTCTGCATGCGGAAGGCCACTCATAGAAAACACAGGCAATTTTTGCCCCCTTACCAAGGTATTTAAGCCGTCTATTGCGGAAATTCCCGTTTGTATAAATTCGTTAGGATAATCTCTCGCCGCAGGATTTATAGGTTCTCCGTTTATATCCAAATACTTTTCGGGTATAATTTGCGCTCCGCCGTCCTTAGGATTTCCCATTCCGTCAAAAACTCTTCCAAGCATATCTTCGGAAACGGCAAGTCTTTGACTTTGCCCAGTAAATCTTGCCTTAGAGGTTGCAATTTGCAACCCTTGAGAACTTTCAAACAGTTGCACCAAAACCTTGTCTTTATTTATTTCTAAAACCTTTCCGCGCCTTATTTCGCCGTGTTTTTGAACGACTTCTACAAGTTCGTTATACTTTACCCCTTCAACGCCTTCTACAAGCATTATAGGTCCAACGACTTCTTTTATGGTTTTATACTCTTTATACATACTATTCTCCGCCTATCATACCCTTTATCGTTTCAACGAGTTCTTTATCTATGTCGTCTAAAACAGACAAATCTTTTTCTTCTACGTATTTTGCCCTTCCGATTTTCTCTCTCACGGAAATATTTATTATATCTTCGTATTCAACGTCATTTTTTAGCGCCTCGTTTGCCAACCTAAAAAAATCGTATATAAGTTTTAGCATTTTATATTGCTTTGTTAAAGAAGTAAAAGTATCAACTTCGTGGAAAGCGTTTTGATGCAAATAGTCTTCCCTTATGGCCTTTGCTGTTTCCATAGTTAACCTGTCCTTAAAGGAAAGAGCATCTACACCTACAAGCCTTACAATTTCGTCTAGTTCTGCCTCTTCTTGCAAAACACTCATAGCAAACGTTCTTAGTTTTATAAAGTCCGCAGAAACGTTTTCCGTATACCATTCGGAAAGTCTGTCCGCATAAAGAGAATAACTTACAAGCCAATCTATTGCAGGAAAATGTCTTTTATACGCCAAAGAAGAAGACAAGCCCCAAAATACTTTAACTATTCTAAGCGTTGCTTGAGAAACAGGCTCAGATAAATCTCCGCCCTGCGGAGATACTGCGCCTATCGCCGTGATAGAGCCCTTTCTGTCTCCGCTAGAACAAAGCACGTTTACAACGCCCGCTCTTTCGTAAAATTCCGCTAAACGGGAAGATAAATATGCGGGATAACCTTCTTCTCCCGGCATTTCTTCTAATCTTCCGCTCATTTCTCTAAGCGCTTCCGCCCAGCGAGAGGTAGAATCCGCCATAATAGCAACGTTATAGCCCATATCTCTAAAATATTCCGCAATAGTTATACCCGTATATATAGATGCTTCTCTTGCGGCAACGGGCATATCTGAAGTGTTTGCTATCAAAACGGTTCTTTTCATAAGCGATTCGCCCGTTTCGGGGTCGATAAGTTCCGGAAACTCGTTTAAAACATCCGTCATTTCGTTTCCGCGTTCTCCGCAACCGATATATACTATAATATCCGCATCCGCCCATTTTGCAAGTTGATGTTGTACAACTGTTTTTCCACTGCCGAACGGTCCTGGAACTGCAGCAACGCCGCCTTTTGCTATTGGAAACAACGTGTCGATTACTCTTTGCCCCGTCACCATAGGCATAGAAGGACTCATTTTGCTTCTATAAGGTCTTCCACGCCTTACCGGCCACTTTTGCAACATTGCAATTTCTTTTTCGCCGTTATCGGTTTGTATCACGGCAATCGTTTCCGTTATACTAAACTCGCCGGAAAAAATCTTTATTACTTTTCCTTGTACGCCGAAAGGAACCATTATTTTATGGTTTACAAGCGCAGTTTCTTGTACTTCGCCCAAAATATCGCCGGAAGAAACTTCCGTCCCTTCACTAAGAATAGGGCTAAACTTCCACTTTTTTTGTCTATCTATACTGTTTATATTTATCCCTCTAGAAATCCTATCGCCGTACTTTTGATACAACAAATTTAACGGACGCTGAATTCCGTCGAAAATACCGCCGATTATACCCGGTGCAAGTTCTACGGAAAGCGGTTCGTTTGTAGAAACGACTTCTTCGTTAGGTCCTAACCCGCCCGTTTCTTCGTACACTTGAATAGACGCCTTATCTCCACGCAGTTCAATAATTTCTCCGATAAGGTTTTTATCGCTTACCTTTACCACGTCGAACATTTTGCAATCCGCCATATTTTCCGCCACGATAAGCGGTCCGGAAACTTTTACAATCTTTCCTGTCATTTTAATCTCCGCATAATTAGTTAAAAATAACGTTTGTTCCCAACGCCTTTTCCATTGTCTTTTTTATTCCTTCCATACCGTAGCCGTTACTACCCGCCTTTGACGGAACGGATAAAATCACAGGATATGGAACGTTTAAATATTTTTTTACAACGTCTTCTAAATCTTTTATCAAAACGTCCGTAATAAAAATAATTTTGTAGTCTTTATGGATTTTTTTTATCAAATCTCTCGCTTCTGACGAAGATAAAACAGAAAAAGCGTCTACACCGACAGCCTTAAACGCAAGTACGCTATCCCCATCGCCGATTATAGCAGTTTTAACCTTCATAGGTGCTTCTCAATCTCCTTTTTATATCTTCACTCAAATTTCCGTTAAGTAATCCGGATAAAACTATTCTAACGTTTGCAATTTCCGCTTGCTTAAAAAAGCAATATCTCATAAAAGGAAAATTTCCATCTACAGAATAGCCGTGTTCTCCCAAAACGGATAAAGCAATGCCGTACGCCATTCTTTCAAATTCAAAAAAAGGCTTTCCCTTTTCCGCTTCTTGTATAAGGAGCAAAACTTCGTTTTTTCTATTTAGAAAAACACAATTTTGCTTTAGCTCTTCATAACCGTTTTCGCAAAAAGATTTTAGCGTTTCTTCGCTAAAAGTCCCGCCGCTTACAAAACCGCTTTTAGCAAGCGAATAGTTTTTTGTTCTAAACGCAACGGAAAGGTTTGTATAATCCGCCTTTGCACGATAAATTTGCTTTAACGTTTTATCTTTTTTACTCTCTTTTTCCAGTTTTTTATAGAGTGCCTTTTTAAATATTAAATTTATTTTTGCACCCGTTGCGCTGCCAGAAACAAACTCGTATTCCGCATCTTTTAGCGCAAAAGAAAGTTCCTCGTAAAAACCCCCGTAGGAATCCGAAAAGATTTTATCTTTCATAACGTCAGCGGCGTATAATCCCTCTGCACACAATAGTTTCTCCGGCGCAATTTTTAAGTGTTTTGCCCTTATAAATGCTTCGGCATTATGGAAATCAAACGGTGCTAAAAAATAATCCTTAAAGCACTCTATCGGGCAGTTTTCTTTAATAAAACCGTTAAGTTTTTTCGTTTCTGCAAAAAGTAATTTTTCAAATTCCGCAGGCGAAGAAACGCTAATTCCGTTTCCGAAATTAACCTCTGCCAACACCTTTAACGCCGCCTCCGCACTCTCTGCATCCGCCATACGTAAAAGCCTTTCTTTACCTATTAAATTGTTTTCTAAAGCCTTTGCCAAAGCGTTGGCATACACTGCGTTTTTCATTATCCGTCCTAAAAAAGTTCTAAAGAAATTTCCGCCAAATACTTTTCTTTATTTTGGTTGACAAGTGCCTTAAAAGACAAGTCTTTATCGCAGTTTTTTCCAACCAAATAAACCCCGCCTATAAAATCGCCTTTTTCTATAGATACAGCAAGTTTTTTCGTTGCGTAAACGTTTAATCCTTCTATATCGTTTCTGTTCAAAACCCCGTCCTTAGAAAGAATAACAATATCGCCTTTTTCGGCATTTTCTTGTATCAACTTTTCAACAAGCCTTAAATACGCCGGTTTTTTTAAGTCGCAAAGCATTTTATAAACGGCAAACAAAACCTTTGAAATAACGTTTTGTTTTTCCGCCAAAACGATTTTTCTCACGTCTAATGCGGCAACCGTAAGTTTTTTTGAAACTATTTCTTTCGTTTCCTTTTCTAATTCTTTAAGTTTTTGCGCTTTGTATTCTTTTACCCATTCTTGCGCGTCTTTTACGGTTTCTTCCGCTTTTTTTTGCGCAACGCTAACTATTCCGTTTGCCTTTTCGATAGCATCGGATAAAATTTTATCGATTATCGCATCTTTTCCGTTCATTTTTACACGCTCACATTAACAATATAGAAACTACCAAACCCAAAATAGCATAAGTTTCTACCATTGCGGGGAACAAAATAAGTTTTCCGGATAACGCTTCGTTTTTAGCAATTGCGTGAATTCCGCCCACTGCAGTTTTTCCTTGCAAAATACCGGAAATCAATCCCGTAATAGCAAGCGGCATTGCCGCAGCAAACAATTTTGCACCGGCCATTGCTGCTTCCGCAGCTTCCATTGCCGCAATAGCAGGAACAGATCCCATACCTATTATCGCAAAAACAAAACCGTAAATACCTTGCGTTGCCGGCAATACTACCAAAATCAATACTTTACTAAATTTTTTAGAATCTTCCGCCAAAACGCCTGCCGCAGCACTGCCCGTGTAATATAGCCCCACGGAAGAGCCTACGCCGCAAAGCCCCGCACAAATCGCAAGCCCTAAGGTTGCCAATGCCTGTCCTGTCATAATTAAACCTCCGTTTTTATTATATCTATTCTCTTGTCAAATAGACGTAATCACAATTTGAACCGAGCGGAGTAAACTTATCTCCTTCGCCCGTATAAAATTTAGAAAAGAATTCTATATATTGCAATCTACTGTCGTGAATATACGCACCCAAAACGTTCATCGCAAGGTTAAACGCATGCCCTATAAATATTATAAAACCGCCTAAAACAATCCCAATTCCGCCGCTTTGAATCATAGGTAATCCCAACTTAAAGTTAAAGGTTTGCGCAATAATCATTCCCGAAAGCATTAAACCGAAAAGTCTTGCATAAGACAATATGTCGCTCACGATATTTATAAGCCCGTAAACCGCACCGAATCCTTTAGAAAATTTTCCAAACCCCTTTTCTTTTCTGCCTGCGGTGAGAGCCGCTATCACAACGGTAGCAACAACAACCGCAACGCCCGCTTTTTCGTACCTAGAAAAAAAGTCTTTTAGCGGTTGCGATAAAACTATATTTAAATAGTCGGTTAAAAACACGAAAGAAGCAAAAACCAAACCTATAAAAAACAACACCCACAAAAGCCCGTCCAAAACGCCGTCTATAACATTGCCGTTTTTAAAATCGTTTAATGCCTTGCAAAAATAACCGGTTGCAAGTTGAAAAACGCCCAACCCCAAACACGCTAAAAGTAGCATCATTATAGTTTGCAGGTTTATTGCCCCCGTTTCTAAATCCGGAGCGGGATTTGGCAAAACGCTAAACGGCAAAATTTCAAATCCGAAAAACGAGTTAAACAGTATTCCGAATATAATAGAAAAAGCTCCGCCGATCGCAACCAAATTCCACAACCTTTTTGCACCGCAATCTACTTTATATCTTTTGGCTATAAGCCCGCCGACAACAATCATCAAAACACCGTAGCCTATATCCGCCATTATCACGCCCATAAATAGCATAAAGAAAAAGAACACCACCCTGTTGGGGTCAATTTCTCTATAATCGGGCGTAGAATACATATCGGTAATAAATTCCGTTTGCCTTATCAGTCTATCGTTTTTTACTAACGTGGGAACTCTTTCGTCCTTTTTCGGTTGGCTAAACTCAATAAAAAATGCTTCAGTTATATTTGAAAGAGCAGTTTTTACAGTTTCTTCTTTTTCTTTCGGCAAAAAGCCGTCTAAAATAAAAGTTTTATCCGTGCAACGGAATTTTTCTGCCAAAGTTTCTTTTTCAATCTTAAATTTTAAGTTGTCCGCAAAAATCTTTAAGTCTTTTAAACTTGTCAAAAATCCGCAAACCTCTTTCTCTGTTTTTATAGCGTTTACGTCTATTAACGCAAGACTCTCTTCTATCTCTTTAAGTTTATCTTTTGCGGAAAGGTTATAAGAATAAGGGCATTTAACAAATCCCGTTTCACTTAAAACAGCCTCTAATTCCAAGGTGAAATCTTTATGGACGGTTATGGCTAAAACGGAAATATTGTCTTCTTTATAAACGTTTAGATAAGCATACTTTATATCCGCTGCAAAATCTTTTAACTTGTCTAAACTTTCTTTTTTTACAGTTCCTAAAACGCAAACTGTTTTTTCCGTGTTTTTATAATCTAAAAAATGCCCGTCCACACAACCGTAAACGGATACTTGAGAATACAAGTTGTTTAACCTTATTTTTTCCGCCTTATAGTCCGCAAGCAAAACTTTTAGTCTTTCTAATTCTGTTATTATCTTTTCGTACTCTTGCTTGTTATGATAGCAACAAGAAAAGTCGTTATAAGATACGATTAAATTATCTAAAAGCAAGTCCTTGTCAACAATGCTTTTATACCGTTCTGCCGTTTCGCTTAAAAACCCGATAACGTTTTGAGTACGACCGTAAAGAGAAATATAATCCTTTTTATCTTTGCTTTCTTCCGCCAAAACCGTATAATCCGTTTCCGCAGTGTCCCGCAACTCTACACAGCCGAGTTTATGCAAGCAGTCTAATATCTCGTTCTTTTGATATGCAAGCCCTAAAAGCCTGATTTTAGACATTTCTACAATCGCCATAAAATTACCCGACTATTTCCGCCAAAATTTTTTTTGCAATGTCCTCTACGTCAAGACGCGCTTCTTTTATATCTTCTTCCGCTTTTGCCTTACCTTTTAAAATTTCCGTATCATAAAGTTCTTTGGCAAGGTTTTCAGCTTTTAATACTTCGGCTTTTCTTTTTAATTTTAATTCTTCTACGGCGGTCTCTCTTATTTCTTCCGCTTTTCTTTCCGCATCTAAAACTATTGCCTTAGAATTTTCTAACGCATTTGAAATGATTTCATCAGCCTTATTTTCCGCTTGTAAAATAGAAGAAATAATTTCTTTCATAAAAAAACACCGCACTATCGTTATTTATATTGTAAAACAATTTTACCCTATTGAATAA